>CALWDX010000066.1 GCA_944376805.1 uncultured Clostridia bacterium | reverse complement strand
TTGCAGCATATTTTTCAAAAGCAGATTGGAATGTAGACAGTTATTGGAGTGAAAAATATCCAAGAGGTAAATATCAATGGAGAGGACCTTCTTATGACCCATTAGAAGAACCAGAAGAATGGGAAAGATTTGTTCAATTTACTCAAAATCAAATTAGAGAACTTGGAACAAACTATGGACAAATAGATGTTATGTGGTTTGATGCAGGTTGGGTAGCTAAAGAAATAAATCAAGATATAAGACTTGGTGAAGTTATAGATGAAATTAGAAAATATCAAAAAGGTATGTTATGTGCAGATAGAACTATTGGTGGACCTTATGAAAATTATGTAACACCAGAACAATGTGTACCAGAAAAACCTTTAAATGTACCTTGGGAAAGTTGTATAACTATGGGTACTTCATTCTCATTTAAGTATGAAGATACATATAAATCACCTAGAGAAGTAATATGTATGTTAGTAGATATAGTAGCAAAAGGTGGTAACCTTGCACTTAATGTAGGCCCTCAACCAGATGGACGTTTACCAGAAGGCGCTATAAAAACTATGCAAGGTATGGGAGAATGGTTAAGTAAATTTGGTGAGTGTATATATGGTACTAGAGTGTGTGCACCATATAAAAAAGATGGTGTAGCATTTACACAAAAAGAAAGTGAAGGTAAGGTATATGCAATTTATACATATTCAGATGAAAATCAACTTTCAAAAGAAGAAATATTTATACCATATACAGAAAACTTTAAAAATATAGTATGTTTAAATACTGGTGAAGAAGTAGAATATACAAAAAATGAAAAAGGTATAACAGTAAATTTACCAAAAGAAGAGCAAGGTATATGTCCAATAGCACATGTATTTTGTATTAATAAATAATTTTTTTAGATACAAATAGAATTTTCTATTTGTAGCTATATTTATAGAAAAAAGGAAGTGATTTAATGTATTTTATAGATAAAAGAATAGGTATTATATGTCAACAATTAAAAGGATTAGTTGATAAGAAGAAATATGATGTATATAATGTAAAATATAAAAAAGGCTCTTTTATTACTCCAGAAGAAGTAGAAAAAAATGAACAAGACTGGATAGATTTTGACCATAAAAAAGACCATTGGTATGGTCCAGATGGTTATTATTGGTTTAAAGCAAGTTATACAGTTCCTAAAGAGTTAGAAGGCAAGCCAGTTATTATACATGTTAAAACTCAAATAGAACATTGGGATGATGGACAAAATCCACAATTTTTATTATTTGTAAATGGTGAAGCTAAACAAGGTTTAGATATGAACCATAGAAGAGTGCTTTTAACAGAATGTGCTAAAGAGGGAGAAGTTTATACTTTTGATTTACAATCTTATACAGGTACATTATATTCAGAATTTACATTAATTTTTGAAATAATAGAAATAGATAGAAAAGTAGAAAAATTATATTATGATATAAGAACTCCTTATGCAGCTTTTAATAGATTTGATAAAGATAGTAAAGCTAAAATACAAATAGAAAAAGTATTAAATGATACTATTAATATGATAGATTTTAGAGACCCTTATTCAGATACATTTTATAAATCTATTGAAGATGCTACAAATTATATAGGTGTAGAACTTTATGAGAAAATGACAGGATATGATGATGTAATAGCTACTTGTATAGGTCATACACATATAGATGTTGCTTGGCTTTGGACAACAGACCAAACAAAACAAAAAGTATGTAGAAGTTTTGCAACAGTATTAAAACTTATGGAAGAATATCCAAACTATAAATTTATATCAAGCCAACCTCAACTTTATAAATATGTTAAAGAACGTCATCCAGATTTATATAATAAAATTAAAAAGTATGTAAAAGAGGGTAGATGGGAAACAGAAGGTGGTATGTGGGTAGAAGCCGACTGTAATTTAACTTCTGGAGAGTCTTTAGTTAGACAATTTATATATGGTAAAAGATTTTTTAAAGAAGAATTTGGTGTAGATAATCGTATATTGTGGTTACCAGATGTTTTTGGTTATTCAGGTGCATTACCTCAAATAATGAAAAAATGTGGTATAGATTATTTTATGACAACAAAATTAGCTTGGAACCAAATAAATAAAATACCTAATGACACAATGATTTGGAGAGGTATTGATGGTTCAGAAATTTTAACTCATTTTATAACAACTTTAGGTATAGGACAAAAAGAAGAAGATTTCTTTACTACATATAATGGTATGTTACACCCAGATGCAATTATAGGTGGTTGGAATAGATACCAAAATAAAAATATAAATAATGATATTCTTGTATGTTATGGATATGGTGATGGTGGTGGTGGACCTACTGCTGATATGCTAGAAATATCTAAACGTATGGAAAAAGGTATTGAAGGTATACCAAAAGTACGTCAAGAATTTGCACTTAAATATTTTGATGAATTAAAAGAAAGAGTAAAAGATAATAATAGATTACCATTATGGGAAGGTGAATTTTATTTTGAATATCATAGAGGAACTTATACTTCTATGGGAAGAAATAAACGTTCTAATAGAAAATGTGAACAAATGTTAATGGATTTAGAGTTTTTAAATGTATTAACGGGAAAACATAATAAAGAGGAATTAGATGAAATTTGGGAAAATGTTTTATTAAATCAATTTCACGATATTTTACCAGGTACTTCTATAAAAGAAGTATACGAAATGACAAAAGAACAATATGATAGAATAGAAAAACGTTTAAAAGAGTTAATAAATGAACGTTTAAGAGGTTTATCTGGTAAAGGTGATTATGTAACTATACATAATACTTTAGGTTTTGATAGAAATGATATAGTAGAGCTTGAAAAATGCAATAAAAATGCTTTAAAAGATGAAGATGGAAACGTATATCCTATACAAAATACAGAAAATGGTGCTATTGTATATGTTGAAAATATTAAATCTAAAGGTAGTAAATGTTTTGAGCTTGTTGATATAGTAGAACCTAAATGTAATTTTATATTAAATGGAAACAATTTAGAAACACCTTTTTATAATATAACATTTGATGAAAAAGGTTTAATTACTAATATTTATGATAAAGAAAATGACAGACAAGTTTTACAAGAAAATAGTAAAGCAAATTTAATGCGTATGTATGAAGATAAGCCTATGGCTTATAGTAATTGGGATATAGATATGTATTATACAGAAAAATATTGGGATGTAGATAGTGTTGTATCTATGGAATGGACAGAATTAGGAACAGTTAGAGCAACATTAAAAATTGAAAGAAATATAAGTAAATCTAAAATAGTTCAAAATATACATTTCTATAATGATATTAGAAGAATAGATTTTGAAACTTATGTTGATTGGAAAGATAGAGAACATCTATTAAAAGTACATTTCCCTGTTTTAGTACATACAGATGAAGCTACTTTTGATATTCAATTTGGTAATATTACAAGAAAAACTCATACAAATACAAGTTGGGATGAAGCTAGATTTGAAAGTTGTGGACAAAAATGGATAGATTTATCAGAAGGGCATTATGGTGTAAGTTTATTAAATGATTGTAAATATGGTCATTCTGTAAAAGATGGTAACATAGGATTAACATTAATAAAATCAGGTACACACCCGTTTAAAGAAACTGACCAAGAAGAACATTTCTTTACATATTCATTATATCCTCATAGTGAAAAATGGTATAATGCTAATACTGTTAATGAAGCATATAAATTAAATCAGAAAGCTTATGCTGTTGTAGGAACAGATAAAAATATAGAAAAATCATTTATTAATGTAAATAAAGGAAATGTTATTATAGAAACTATTAAACAGGCTGAAGATAATAATGGTATTATTATTCGTGTTTATGAATGTGAAAATAGTTTAACTAAAGCTACAATAACTTTAAATGACTTAAATATTAATAGTATAGAAGAATGTAATTTAATAGAAAATTTTGAAAAAGAAGTTGAATTTAATAATAATAGTTTTGAATTTACTATTAAACCTTATGAAGTTAAAACATTTAGAATAAAATAAGAGGTTATTTATGGAAAAATATAAAAATAAAAATTTAACTCCAAAAGAAAGAGCAAAAGACCTTTTACAATATATGACTGTTGCTGAAAAAGTTGGACAATTAAATCAAAGGTTATATGGATTTAATATTTATGAAGTAAAAGATAATGAAATTATTTTTACTGAAGAATTAAAAGAAGAAGTTAAAAAATATAGTGGATTAGGGGTTTTATATGGGTTATACCGTTCAGACCCTTGGTCTGCTAAAGACTTTGAAACTGGTTTAGTTGGTATAAATGCAATAAAAGCATATAATAAATTTCAAAAATATGTGCTAGATAATTCTAGATTAAAAATACCTGTTTTATATAGTACAGAGTGTCCTCATGGACATCAAGCACTAGGTGGATATTTATTACCAGTTAATTTAGCTATGGGGGCTACATTTAATCCAGAGCTTGTAGGAGAAGCCTATGAAGTTTGTGGTGAACAATTAAAATCTATGGGAGTAAATCTTGCTTTAATATCATTATTAGATATGTTAAGAGACCCAAGATGGGGAAGAAGTGAAGAGTGTTTTGGTGAAGACCCTTATCATAGTAGTGTAATGGCTAAAACTATTGTAAAAGCTGTTCAAAGTAAAGGTGTAGATGTTGTAGCTAAACATTTTGCAGGACAAGGTGAGTGTACAGGGGGTATAAATGCAAGTGCTGCAAGAATAGGTGAAAGAGAATTAAGAGAAATACATTTACCAAGTATGAAAGCTTGTTGTGAAGAAAATGTAAAAGGTGTAATGGCAGCTTATAATGAAATAGATGGTATATATTGTCATACTAATAAAAATCTTTTAACTAATATTTTAAGAAATGAAATGGGCTTTAATGGTGTAGTTATGGCTGATGGTGTAGCTATTGACCAATTAAATCGTATGACAGGTGATTATGTATTATCTGGAGCAAAAGCATTAAAAGCTGGTGTTGATATAAGCTTATGGGATATATCCTTTAGCAAATTAGAAGAAGCACTTGAAAAAGGTCTTATAAATATGGAAGATTTAGATAAAAGTGTTTTAAGAGTTTTAGAAAGAAAATTTGAACAAGGACTTTTTGAAAATCCATATTTACCAGAAAATGAAGATTTTATAAAATATAACTATGAAAATTATGACCAATCTTTACAATTAGCTAAACAGTCAGTTGTACTATTAAAAAATGAAAATAATATTTTACCATTAAAAACAAATAAAAAGCTAAAAATAGCAATAATAGGACCTAATGGAAATGATATTTACAATCAATTAGGAGATTATTCACCTTATATAAAAGAAAATGAAGGTACAACAATATTAAAAGGTATAAATGATTTTATTAAAAACAATAATTTAGATATAGAAGTTAATTATTTAAAAGGTTGTGCTATTTTAGATAAAAATACAGAAAATATTAAAGAAAGTGTAGAACTTGCTAAAAATAGTGATTTAGTTATTTTAGCTTTAGGTGGTTCTAGCAGTAGGTTTGGAGAAGTTACTTTTGATTCTAATGGAGCAGCTATTGCAAATAGTAAAGTAGCTATGGATTGTGGCGAAGGTATGGATTGTGCTAGTTTAGATTTGCCAGGAAAACAAAATGAGTTAGCAAGTGAAATATTTAAAGTTTGTAATAATGTTATAACTATTATAATTGGTGGTAGACCTTATGCTATTAGCAATATAAGTGAAAATAGTAATGCACTTTTATATAGCTTTTATCCTGGTATGAAAGGTGGAGAGGCAATAGCAGAAATTTTATTTGGTAAAATAAGTCCTTCTGGAAGATTGCCAGTATCCATACCAAGACATACAGGACAAATACCTGTTTATTATAATTATAAATCATCTTATGGTGCATTAAACTATTATGATTTAGAAAAAACACCATTATATACTTTTGGTGATGGACTTAGTTATACAAAATTTGAATATAATAATATAAGTATATCTAAAAATCATTTAATTAATAATAATGAAGATGAAAATATAGAAATAAGCCTTAATATAAAAAATATAGGTGATTTTGATAGTTTTACAACTTTACAATTATATATACATCATAAACAAGCAAGTACAATAAGACGTATAAAAGAGTTAAAAGCATTTAAAAAGGTATTTTTACAAAAAGGTGAAGAAAAACAAACTACAATAACAATAGCTAAAAAAGAATTTTATATTTACAATGAAGAAATGAAATTTATTTTAGAAAATAGCGAAGTAGAACTATATTTACAAGATATGGGTAAAGAAATATTTAAAACAACTATAAAAATAGGATAATTAAAAAAATAAGGTTAAAAATTTATATTTTTAACCTTATTTTATATTGTTAATCATTGGTTTACAAAATTCTATAATATCACCAGCAATTTTAACTATATCACTATGAGAACCGGAATTTTCAAATATCATAGATACTACAATATTAGGATTTTCAGTTGGTGCCATACCTAAAAACCAAGTATGGTCTTTTTGCCCATCTACTTGAGCAGTACCAGTTTTAGCAGATATTGATATATCTTTAACTTGTGCTTTTTTACCTGTACCTTCCGTAACAACTTTTTCTAACATATTTTTTATAGTTTGTGCAGTTTTAGTAGAAAAAGCAGTAGTAAGTTTTTTAGGAATATTTTTATTTATTTCATTACCTTTATAATCTATTATACTATCAACTATATAAGGTGTCATTATTATACCATTATTAGCAATACCACAGCCAATAAGAGCAATGTGTAAAGGTGTAACTAATGTTTTACCTTGTCCTATATATGTTTGTATTATTTCATCAATAGAAGCATCATTGTTTAAATTAAAGCTACTTTTATTATATTCTAAAGGAAATCCTAAAGAGTTATTAAAAAGAGCATTATTTGCTACATTAGATATTTGTTTAGGTGTTATTATATTTGATAAGTTTGCAAAGAAACTATTACAAGAGACAGTAAGTGCTTTTTCTAGATTTAATTCACCATGAGCTTTTTTATCAAAACAATCTATTTTAGCATCACCAAATGTTTCATAACCTTTACAAGTATAAGTATAATTTTCCCAATCAGAATAGTTTTCTATAAATGTTACTGCTGTTATTATTTTAAAAACAGAGGCAGGAGGATATAAACCTTGAGTAGCTCTATTTATAAGAGAATTACTTTCATTATCATTTATTAAAGTATCCCATTGTTTAGAAACATTATTTGGATTAAAACTAGGTGATGAAACCATAGATAATATTTTACCAGTTGTACTATCCATAACAATAATAGCACCAGTTTTACCATTTAGTTTGTCATAACAATATTTTTGTAAATCTTTGTCTAATGTTAAAACAAGGCTATTAGCTTGTAAATTTTTATCACTATTAATAGTGTGTCCTAAACGCTGTAATAAATCATTATTCAAATTTTGTAATTCAAAGTTATATTTAGCCTCTATACCATAACCACCACTATCAATAAAGCCAACAGTATGGGCAAAAATATTATCATAAATATAAGTTCTATTTTCTTTAGTTTCAGCCAATATATTTAGATTTTTATCTAATATAGAACCTCTTTTTACATTAGTATTTTGACTTGCTTTAACCCTAGGATTATATGGATTACCTATTACATTTTTACTTTCAAAAAATGTAAAATATAATAAATAAATAATAAGTATTAAAAATAATAAAAAGTAAAACCAAAATACCTTTTTTATATTAGAACGCATAATATCACCTACTTAAGTAATATTTGTTATTTTTATTAATTTTAAATCTTTAAAATAGTTACAGGCAAACAAATCTATGAAGTACTTAATATAATACCAATAATAAAATTTTTAAAGAATTTTTAAAAAACTATAATTTTCATAGTATCTTTTTTTATAAATTTTATGAATAAAAATTATACTAATATTTAAATATATAAAAACTTATTAAACATTATATTTAGCATTTCTTATAGTTACCCATTGTAAAATACTTATTATAACAAAGTTTATAATAATAGAACTACCACCATAACTTATAAAAGGTAAAGTAACACCTGTTAAAGGAATAAATTTTGTAGCACCACCTATTATTAAAAATGTTTGAAAACAAAGTAAACTAGTCATACCAGAGGATAAAAGTCCTAAAAATTTATTTTGACTATTTAATGATATTTTAACACCTCTATAAAAAATCATAATAAAAATAAATATTAATCCTATGCCAAAAAATACTCCAAATTCTTCACATATAGCAGAAAATATCAAATCTTTTTCTACAACAGGTATAGTAGTAGGCATACCCATATTAAAACCACTACCCATAGCACCATATGTACCTATTGCAAATAGTGATTGTGCTATTTGATAACCTTTATTTGATATATCGTCCCAAGGATTTAACCATATTTGGACTCTTACTTTAACATGATTAAAAAGTTTATATGCAATAAAAGAACCTATACAAGCTAAAAATGAACCTAATAAAACAAGCCAAGTTTTAGAAGTAGAAATGTATAACATAATTAAATAAGTCATAAAAAATATTAAAGCACTTCCTAAATCTGTTTGAAAAACTAAACAAACAATAAATATAAATGACATTATGGAAGGGAATATTAAATCTTTTAATTTTAAATTATGCTCTGCAAAACAAGAGGATAAATAAAATATAAATAATATTTTAACTAGTTCTGAAGGTTGAAATGTAAACCCTTTTATAGATATCCAGTTTTTAGCCCCTCCATCTTCTATGCCTATTAATAAAGTAGCAAGTAATAAAGAAAGCCCTAAAAATAAATATAAATATTTAAAAATATTTAATCTAGGTAAAATATTTAATATTATAGGTATTATTAAACATATGGAAAAACCTAATATAAACCAACTAAATTGTCTTTTAGCTAAATCTGGGTTTAATCTATATAGTGTAGATATACCTATAGACATTAAAAGGAAAATACCATTCCAAATTAAATGACAACTATTTTTATATATTACACAAGCTATAATATTACCAACTATAATAAAAATAAGTGTTAGTAAAAAGAATAAAATAGCATTAAAATTTAAATTATTATTTTCCTTATTAAAAGCAAGTATTATAAAAGTAGAAGTATGAAAGAAAAAAATAATTAAACGTTGCATTAATAAATACATTTTACTATTTACACATACAATATTTTTTTCATTAAGACAAACTAAAAATCCTAATATTAAAAATATACCTATATAAATAAGAAAAATATATCTAGAAATACTTACTATAATTTCATACATAAAAATCTCCTATAAAACACCTCTGAAAAAATGACCATTAGTATAATCTAAGTTTTTAAATGGACTATTTTTAAAATTAAAGTGCTCTTTGTTTATTAAAGTTTTATTATAATAATTTATAATATTTTTTATATCTTCTTTACTTTCATCTACAAAACTAATACGAAAATAATTTGTAGAAAGTTTGTTAAATTCTTCATATTTATTTAATACAAATAAAGGTGATTTATTTATAATAGTAGTTACACAGTTAAAACAGTCATTTTTTATAGGAAAACTTGTTCCTGTTCTATCTTTTAAATAAAAATTATCACATTTATTTTTCATCTTACAAAATCTATTATTCCCTTTATTCCCAACATATAAACCTACAGGACACTGATGAGTTGTCATTAAAGGTAATTTACCATAAACTAATAATTCAGTATTTTCAGAAGATAAACCTTTTATTTCTGAAAGAGTAAGCTCAGGTGATAATGTAACATTATTAAATAAAGACAATAATTTTTCAATAGAGGCATTGTTAAATATATTAAATGTATAATCTGCTACTACTTTTTTATTAGTATTTAAATTCATATAATTTCTTAATAAATACCCATCTATGTTAGATTGTTCTAGTATATTAAACATTTTATAAAAATCTTTTGCCATAGGTTCTCTAAATATCCAAAGTAATGCAAAAAATATTTCTACATTGTTTTTATGACTAATTTCTATAAAGTAATCTAAATCTTTTAAGTTATTTTCTGTTAATTCTATATATATTCTTTTTAAGCAGTTAGTTTCTATACAAGAATTAAATTGTTCTTTATTTTGTACTAAAGCTGTTAAATATTGATTTTTAGATATATTAATACAAGGATTATATTTAACATTTATTTTTTCTCTTCTAGAATTTTCAATAATTTTTTGTTGCAATTTTTCAGTAGCTTGTCTTCTAAGGTTATTTATAGCACTAACTGGAATATAAATATTTTCATCGATATCTATATTTTCAAAAACAAGATAAAATGGAGTATCACCTGTTTTAGACAATTTTTCTATAAGTAAGTCTTCAGTAACAGATGTATTATTAGCTTGTTCTACAATAAATCCTTGTTCTATTATTTCAATATTATTAACATATAATTTTAATGTTAAAGGTTTATTTAATTTTGCAACAACTGCTGCTTTTATTTCTTGTTTTCTAGTATCTTTATTATATAGTTTTTTTAATTTATTATCTAATGCTTTATCAAATGAACGAAAAACTAAATCACCTTTGTTTATATTTCCATTAATAGTAACATTAATTAAATCACCATTACCTGCTTGTTTAGAAATATTAGTACCACAATGAGGTTTTGTTTTTGTCCAAATTTCTATACCATCACCACCTATAACAGTTTCATTAAGTTTTATAACACATTTTTTAGTTTTTCTGTTATAGCTTTCAACTATACCTATTTGTAAACCACTACTTTTAGGTGATGGACTTATCATAGACTTATTAGACCATTTTTCATAATAGCCCGTTATAGAGTTGCCACCACGGTTAAATATTTGAGTAAGTTCTTTTAAATCGTTACTTTCAATATTAGAAAATGTATTATTATCTACTTTATCAATATATTTTCTATAATTAGAAGTTACACTGGCAACATATTCAGGACTTTTCATTCTACCTTCTATTTTAAATGTATGTATACCAGATTTTACAAGTTTATCAATTATAGGTAAAGTAGATGTATCTTTAGGGGATAGCAAATAGTTATTAGCATAAACTTTGTCATCTTTTATAAGTTTATATTCCATACGACAAGGCTGAGCACATCTACCTCTATTACCACTACGTTCACCTATAAGACTGCTCATAAGACAGCGTCCAGAGTATGATACACATATAGCACCATGAACAAAAGCCTCTATTTCAATAGAAGTATTATGTGTTATATTTTCTATTTCTTCAAGAGTTAATTCTCTACTTAATACTACACGATTAAAGCCTAAATTTTGTAAAAATTTAACACCTTCTATATTATGTATAGTCATTTGTGTACTAGCGTGTAAAGCTACATTTTTAAAGTTATTTTTTATAAGATTAAATATACCTATATCTTGTACTATAATGGCATCTACACCATAAGAATAAACTTCAGATACAAAATTTAAAACATTTTGTATTTCATTTTCTTTATAAAGTATATTTAATGTTAAATTTACTTTGACACCTCTAAGATGACAATAATCTATAACAGATTTTAGTTCTTCATTATTAAAATTATTAGCACTTTGTCTAGCATTGAAATCTTTACCACCTAAGTAAATAGCATCACAACCGTTATTAACAGCGGATACCATACTATCCATTGAGCCAACTGGTGATAAAAGTTCTGGTTTTTTAAAATTCAAAATATTCACCTAATTTCTAAAATAAAATTTATTAAAGTTATGGACAAATTGTACAAACTTTGTTAAGATATATGTAACAATAAAACTAAATAAATTAGTTTTTATTATTCTAATTTAGCTATCAATTAATATTTTTAGTATAAACTTATATATATTTTTATGTTATATTTTGTAAATATAATATTTAATGATAGCTATTTTTGAATATATTGTATTAAAAAATATATATAATTTATATAAATATTAATTATACTATATTTGTATAAATTATACATATTATTTATTGTAGCTTTTCTAATTTTGCTTTTAGATTTTCAATTTCTTCTTCTAAATCTAATATTTGCAAATCTTTTTCTATCTCAAGCTCTTCTATATCTTTCATATTAGATAATTTTAAAGTAGTTTCGTTTAGATTATCTTTTAAATTGTCTATAACTAGATTTTTTTCAGCTAGAGATTTTTTTAAATCATTAATGATTTTATCTTTATCAGATGAATTATCATTTAGATTAGATTGAAGATTTTTATTTTCTGCTAAAGCAATATTTAGTTTATCTTTAAGATTAGATATAATATTATCTTTTTCATTTAAAGATTTATTAAATTCAAATTCTAATTGAGATTTAATATTTTTACTATTATTAAGTTCATTTTCTAGTTGTAATATAATACTATCTTTTTCAGAAATAGAATTAGACAATTTATATTCTAATTGTGAACTAATATTTTTATTTTCACTTAATGCATTTTTTAATTTATTTTCAAGTTCTAATATTAAAGTATCTTTTTCATTTAAATTATTTATTTCTTCTTTAAGATTAAAGATAATTGTATCCTTTTCTTCAGATAATTTTTGTATATCTAGTTTTAAATTAGATATAATAGTATCTTTTTCTTGTGATAAGTTATTTATGTTATACTCTAAATTAGATATAATATTATCTTTTTCTTCAGATAGTTTTTTAATATCTGATTTTAAATTAGCTACAATAATTTCATTTTCTTGTGATAAATTTTCAATATCTAGTTTTAAACTATTTATAGTATTATTGTTCTCTTCAGATAAATTTTCAATATCATTTTTCAGATTAGATATAATATTATTTTTTTCTTGAGAAAGCTTACTTATATCTAATTTTAGACTAGATATAATTTTATCATTTTCTTGATTAATAGATTTAATTTTTTCTTCAAGATACATTATAGAGTTATCTTTATTTTCACAAGAAATATTAAGTTGTTTAAGTTTATTTTCAATATCTGAATTTTTTGTTTCACTTATTTTAAGTTTTAATTCTAAATCAGATATGATTTTAGTATTTTTATTAAATAATTGGCGTTGTTTAAAAAGGTCATCAGCTATATTAAGAGCTAAAACTAATAAAAATGATGTAGAATTTTTATTCAAGTTTTCATATATAGAGGATAACTCGTCCATTTTACTATTTATATACTTTGCAACACCATTTATATATTCATCACTTTCATTTGTAGAAAGATTATAATTTATATTACCAATTTTTACTGAAACAGTATGCTTGGTCGTTTGATTATTAATATTATTTTCTATACTCATATAATTCACCTCAAAAAATAATATAATAATTATATCATATATATAAAATATATCAATTGTTTTAATAAACTTTATTAAAATAATTAGATTTATTGTAATAAAAAGTAATAAAATTAAGTTAAAAATAAAAATATGTAAAAAAATTTAACATTTTATATAAAATAGTCTTTTATTTTTTCTATTTTTGATATAAAATATATAGAGACATTTATATAAAATAAATTATTAATTTTAAATATAAATATAAAAGGAGTGGCTTATTATGATATCAAATCAAATATTACAAAGTACAATAGATGGCTTAAAAAACATTACTAGAAGAGAATTTAGCGTTGTAGACAGAGAAGGCAAAGTAGTTGTAACAACAGAAGCTGATATGACTAATACTACAATATATGGTGTTGAGTTTTTTATTAATAGTCCAGCAGAAAATCAACTTGTACAAGGATATCAATATTTTAAAGTTTTAGACAATAATAGTACAGAATATATTGTTTTAGCAAAAGGTGAAGATGAAGAAATATATCAAATAGGAAAAATAGCAACATTTCAAATACAAAGTCTTTTAATAGCTTATAAAGAAAGATATGATAGAGACAATTTCATTAAGAACTTATTATTAGATAATTTATTACTTGTTGATATATATTCTAGGGCTAAAAAACTTCATATAGAAAATGATGTTAAAAGAATTGTATATCTTATAGAAACAGATGTAGACAAAGAACTTAATTCAGTAGAAGTAATAAGAAGTATATTTCCAACAAAAGGTAAAGATTTTATAACAGCAGTAGATGAAAAAACAATTATTCTTGTTAAAGAATTAGATGAAAAAGAAACGAAAGAAGATATAGAAATTTTTGCAAATGAAATTTATACAAAACTTACAGAAGAACTTAAAAAGAAAATATTAGTTGCAATAGGTTCTATTGTATATGATTTAAAAAATATTTCTTCATCATTTAAAGAGGCAAAAATGGCTTTAGAAGTTGGTAAAATATTTGAAGAAGAAAAAAATGTTATAAAATATGAACAGTTAGGTATAGGGCGACTTATTTATCAATTACCAAGTAATTTATGTAAAATGTTTGTTGGTGAGGTTTTAGATGGTATAACAATGGCATCTTTTGATGAAGAAACGCTTACTACTGTTGCTAAATTTTTTGAAAATAATTTAAATGTATCTGAAACTTCAAGACAATTATATATACACAGAAATACACTTGTTTATAGATTAGATAAATTACAAAAAATGACTGGTCTTGACCTTAGAAATTTTGATGATGCTATTATTTTTAAAATAATGTTAATGGTTAGTAAATATATGCAATATAGGGAAAACTTTAAATATTAACAAAAGTTTGAAAGGGCGATAAAATTGATTAAAGTTGAGAAAGTTACAAAGATTTATGATAATGGTGCAACTGCCATAAATAATATTTCATTAAATATAAATAAAGGTGAATTTGTTTTTATTATTGGTTCTTCAGGTTCTGGAAAATCTACTTTTATGAAAATGTTATTAAAAGAAGTTGAGCCTACAAAGGGTAAAATAATTATAGATGGTATGAATATAGGTGAAATAAAAAGAAAAGAAATACCATTTTTAAGAAGAAAAATGGGAGTTGTTTTTCAAGATTTTAGATTATTACCTAGCAAAACAGTATTTGAAAATATAGCTTTTGCACTCCAAGTTACAGAGGCACCACCAAAAGCTATAAGAAGAAATGTTCCAGCTATTTTAGCTATGGTAGGACTAACTCATAAAGCTAAAGTATATCCTAATGAGTTATCAGGTGGTGAGCAACAAAGAGTTGCACTTGCTAGAGCTATAATAAATAAACCACCTATATTATTAGCAGATGAACCTACAGGTAATTTAGACCCAGAAACAGCTTGGGAGATTATGGAGCTTTTAAAAGAAATAAATGCAAGAGGTACAACAGTTGTTATAGCTACACATGCTAGAGATATTGTTGATGAAATGAAAAAAAGAGTTATAACTATTCAAAAGGGTGTAATATTAAGTGACAAAGAGGGAGGTTATAACTATGAAGATTAGAAGTGCTAGATATCATATTAAACAAGGGGCTAAAAGCATTACTAAAAATGGTCTAATGTCAGTCGCTTCTATAGCTTCAGTTGCAGCTTGTGCATTTATGCTTATAATATCATTATGTATAGCTATAAATTTGGATAGAGCATTAGAAAAAGTTGAAGAAAGTATAGGTGTATCTTTGTATCTTGGTGATGAAGTTACAGAAGAGGAAATACAAGATATTTTTAAAAAATTACAAGATATAAAAAATGTAACAGATGTAGTATATATGTCTAAACAAGAAGCTTTAGATTGGGCGAAAAAAGAATGGCAAAATGACCAAGATATTTTGTCTGGTCTTGAAGATGACAACCCTTTTCCTAGGTCTTTTGAGCTATCTATAAATGGAGCTAAAAATCAAAAGCAAGTTATAAAAGATGTAACTAAATTACAAAAAGAATTTGAAGAACAATTAGTTGAAAATAGAAAAAAAGAAGAACAAGAAGTTCAAGAAATAATAGAAAATCCTTTAAGTGAAAGTACAACAGCTAAAAAGGTAGAACAGACAACTCAAGCAACAACACAATCAAAAGAAAAATCAATAGAAAATACATTTAAAACAGAAACTACTACTGAAGAAATAAAAATTGGTGATAAAGATTATGAATATATAGGAATTGAAAAAATAAGACATCCTCAAAAAGAATCAGATATATTATTAGCTATTAATAATACAGTTAGAATAGCTAGCATAATTATAATACTTATATTAGCAGTTATATCTGTTGCAATTATTGTAAATACAATAAAACTTACAGTTTATGTTAGAAAAACTGAAATAAACATTATGAAATATGTAGGTGCTACAGATTGGTTTATTAGATGGCCTTTTGTTATAGAGGGTATTATAATAGGTATAATAGGTTCTCTTATACCAATAGTTATATGTACATTTGGATATAGTAAAATTATTAATTTAATGTATGAAAGAATGCCTTTTATAAAAAATTATGTTGAGTTTAAAGATACATTATCAATGTTTATAGCTATATCTCCTGTAACTATTACATTAGGTGTTTTACTTGGGGTTATAGGTTCTGTTAATTCTATTAAAAAACATTTAAATGTATAGGAGGAAATAAAATTGAAACGATATTTAACATTATTTTTAACAACATCTATATTTGTATTTTCTCTTAGTAATAATGCTTATTCTAAAAGTGTTAGTCAACTTAATAAAGAAAAAAATAGTATAAAAAATCAAATAAATAGTTCTAAAAATACATTAGAACAATCTAAACAACAAAAAAGTTCTATATTAAAAGAAGTGGAAACTTTAGATGCTAATTTAGATAAAATTGAAACAGAACTTTCTAATTTACAAAAGAAATTAAATGATACAAAAGAAAGCTTAGCTAAATCTGAACAAGAACTTAAAGAAGCTACAGAAAGAAGAGAAAAACAATATGCTAGTCTTAAAGAACGTATAAGAGTTATGTATGAATATGGTGATAGTGGTTATATGGAAATTCTTTTAGATGCAAAAGGTTTTACAGATTTTTTTAAAAGAATAGAATATATAAACTATATAATGGATTATGATAATGACCTTTTTGAAAGATACAAAGAAACTGAAGAATTTATAGCTTTAAAAGTAGAACAAATAAAAGTTGAAAAACAAACCTTGGAAGTTTTAACAAAACAAACTTCAGAAAAGAAAAAAGAAGTTGAAAAAAGTATAGCTACTAAACAACAAAAGGTTGAAAGCCTTAATAAAGAACAAGCCGCTTTAGAGCAAAAAATAAAAGATTTAGAAAAAGAAGATAAAGAAATAGCAAATCTTATTCAAGAAGCACAAAGAGCAGCCCAACAAGCCGCTCAACAAGCAGCAAAAGCAAAAACAGCAAGTGCTACACCTAGCACAAATAAAGTTTATGCTGGTAGTGGTGGTAAGCTTGCACATCCTGTTCCAGCATATGCTGGGAGACCTTATAATGATATTTATGGTTATAGAAAAAATCCAATTAGTGGAAAAAGTGAATTACATTCTGGACTTGATTTGAAAGCTACATATGGAACAGATATTGTTTCAGCTGAAAGTGGAACAGTAATATATGCTGGAACTAGAGGTGGTTATGGTAAAACTGTTATTATAGACCATGGTAATGGATTATCAACTTTATATGCTCATAATTCTAAATTAGTAGTAAGTAAAGGTCAACAAGTAAAAAGAGGTCAAGTTGTTGCCAAAGCAGGTTCAACAGGATATTCAACAGGAGTTCACGCTCATTTTGAAGTTAGAATAAATGGTAAGCATACGGACCCAGCACCATATTTAAAATAAAAATAGTTAAGATAAGAGGTGATAAATATGGAAAAAGGTCAAAATAGAAATATAAATTCAGATAAACGAAGTTCAGTTATAACAATTTTTATATTAATATGTATTATTTTAATTGCTTTTATAGGTATTGGTTATCAATTTATTACAACTGCCTCTAAACCGGGTTATGTTTCTTTAAGTCCTATAAATGTTAGTATTTCATCTGAAACAGGAGAACATAAAGTATCAGTTGATGTTGTATTAAATGGAAAAAGTAAAGATTTAAATAAAATAGATGTTGAAAAAGCTCAATTAATAGCTAAAGAAACTATTAAAAATTTAGATTATGATAAAATAAAACAAGAAAATGGAAATGAATATATAAAAAATTCTATTTTAGAAGAATTACAAAAAGAATTTGGTGATGACATAGAAAAAGTTACTTTAAGTCGCTTATTAACAAATGTTAGTATAGGGGAAGAAGGTACAGAAAATAGTAATCCATCTAGAGAAGAATTATTAGAGAACTTTGGCTGGAGTAAAAAGAAATAGTATTATTAATTAGGAGAAATTAATGACTGAAAAAATATTAGTTATTTTAAAAGAAAATAAAGATTTTATATCTGGTGAAAAAATAGCAAAGTTATTAAATGTTAGTAGGGCTGCAGTATGGAAAAATATAAGTAAACTAAAAAATATGGGATATAATATTATATCTGTTACAAATAAAGGTTATTTACTTGTAGAAAATAATTTTTTATTTAATAAATTAGAAATAGAAAAAGAATTAAATACATTTGTTTTAGGGAAAAATATCTATTTCTTTGAAGAAATAAATTCTACAAATGATTATGCTAAAAAGTTAATAAATTCTAACATTGAAATAGAAGAAGGTACATTAATAGTAGCAGATTGTCAAACAAGTGGTAAAGGTAGATTAGATAGAAAATGGGAAAGTAATAAAGGTGATGGTATTTTTTTATCTTTAATACTAAAACCAGATATAGAACTTTTTAGTATAATGCAAGTAACTTTATTAGCTGGTATTTGTGTTTGTAAGGCTATAAACTCAATAACTGGACTTAATGCTAAAATTAAATGGCCAAATGATATTATTATAAATAATAAAAAAGTTTGTGGTATATTAACTGAAGTTAATGCACAGATAGATAAAGTATCATATATTATTTTAGGTATAGGTATAAATGTTAATAATCAAAAATTTGATGTTGCTTTAGGAGATAAAGCAACATCAATATTTTTAGAAACAAATAAAAATATTGAAAGACAAAAAATTATAGCTAATTTATTAAAAGAATTTGAAAATAATTATTTTAAATATATAAAAGAAAAGGATTTTTCTATATTCTTAGATGAATATAAAAGTTTATGTATTAATATAAATCAAGTTTGTAAACTTATATATCATAAAAAAGAAATAATAGGTAAAGTTATAGATATATCCCCTTTAGGTGAAATTATATTTGAAACAGAAAATGAAATATTAAAAATAGTTTCTGGAGAAGTTTCATTGAGAAGTATTAATGGGAATTATATTTAAGAGGTGATTTTTTGGATAAAAAAGTTATATTTGCTACATCTAGTTATAATCAAAAATATTTTTTTGATGATATAACAGAAAGTTTACCAATAGATATAAAAAATAATATAAAAGAAATAGGTATATATTTTGTAAATAAAGTTGGAGGAATTTTAAGTATAGGATTTTATAGTGATGGTAGTTTATTTATAGATTATAGCTTTTCAGAAGATGATTTTTTATGTGATGAAATAGGAGCTAAATTAGAAATAGAAAAAATAAAAAGAGAAAATAAAGAATTAATATCTTCTTTAACTTTATGGTACAAGTTATTTAATAATAGAATGGAGTTTTAAAATGAAGATTGGAAATTTTGAACCTAAAAATAAAGTTTTTTTAGCACCTATGGCTGGTGTTACAGATGTTGTTTTTAGGATATTATGCAAAGAAGAAAATTGTGGGCTTACATATTCTGAAATGGTAAGTGCTAAAGGTATAATGTATGATAATGATAATACAAAAAAATTATTAGAAATAGATAAAAAAGAAGGTAAAGTAGCAGTTCAGTTATTTGGTTCAGACCCTAAAGTTTTAGCTGATATGGCTAAAAAATTAGAAGATAATGAAGATATAGGCTTTTTTGATATTAATATGGGTTGTCCAGCACCTAAAATAACTAAAAATGGTGATGGTTCTGCACTTATGAAAAATCCAAAACTTATAGGAGAAATAGTAAAAGCTGTTTCAGCTTCAACTAAAAAACCTTTAACTATAAAAATAAGAAAAGGTTTTGATGATAGTTGTATTAATGCTGTTGAAATAGCTAAAATAGTAGAAGAAAATGGAGCTTCTGGACTTGCTATACATGGAAGAACACGAGAACAATTTTATTCTGGTGTTGCAGATTGGGATATAATAAAAAAAGTTAAAGAAAGTGTTTCTATACCTATAATAGGTAATGGTGATATAACAAGCCCTGAAAAAGCTAAAGAAATGTTAGATTATACTGGCTGTGATGCGATAATGATAGGTAGAGCAGCACAAGGTAACCCTTGGATATTTAAAAGAGTAGTACATTATTTAGAAACAGGTGAATTATTAGAAAAACCATCTATAAATGAAAAAATAGATATATCTATTAAACATTTAAAAATGCTTATACAATACAAAGGAGAGTATATAGGCATTAGAGAAATGAGAAAACATTTAGGGTGGTATATAAAAGGTATGCCAAAGAGTTCTGAAATGCGTGTTATAATAAATAGTATAGAAGACCCTAAAAAAATGGAAGATTTACTTCTTAGTATGAAACAATAAATATAAAAAGCCCCCTTATTAAAAAATAAGGGGGTTATATTAGTTATGCACAATATTTTTCTATATCTTCAATTATTAAGTTTAAACTAGATAACCAAAAATCTTTACTTTTTAAATCAACACCTATAAATTTACCAACTTCATATAAATCTGATTTACCAGTTATACTAAGCATATCATCATATTTTTTAAGGAAACTTTCTTTATCTTTCAAATAAAGAGCAAATAAACCTTTTGAAAATAATACACCATAAGCATAAGGGAAATTATAGTAATTATTATTAGCGTTATAATAATGTGTTTTACAAATCCACATATATTTATGTAAATAGTTATGGTCAAGACCATTTCCATAAGCTTCTTTTTGAGCATCTTCCATTATATTGCAAAGTTCTTCTGTAGATATTAAACCATTATTACGTCTTTTAAATACTTCATCTTCAAATAAAAATCTACTATATATATCAACTATACATTGTAATGTACCAGATAAGTCATTTTCAAGAATAGCCAATTTTTCATCTTTATCATCACTTTTTTCTAAAGCAGATTTAACTAATATATGTTCACAAAATGTAGAGGCAGTTTCAGCAATGGGCATAGTATAAGATGTATTTAAGTATTTTTCATTGTTTAAGCATAAATTGTGATAGCCATGTCCTAATTCGTGACCTATTGTAAATATATTATCTAAAGAACCAGAAAAGTTTAATAATATACGGCTTTCTTTTATAGTTTGCATACTATAACAAAAAGCCCCACCAACTTTCCCTTTTTTAGAATAAACATCTATCCATCTATTATCAAAAGCTTTTTTAGCAAAGTTTCCTAATTTTTCACTAAAATTTGAAAAGTTATCATATACAAATTGTTTAGCTTCTTCATAAGTATATTTTTTAGTATTATTTGATATAGGTGCAAATAAATCATAGAAAGGTAAACCGTTTTTATGCCCTAAAATTTCAGCTTTTTTAATAAAGTATTTTTGTAATTTTGGTAAACTTTCTTTTATTGCTTCAAACATAGCATCAAAAACTTCTTTATCTAATCTTGAATTTTTTAAAGTCATTTCTAATGGTGAATTATAATCTTTAAGATTACAAACTTCTATAACTTCACCTTTAATCCCATTTAAAGAAAAAGCTACAGGAATATCTATTTTTTCATAGGCTTTAAGTTCAGCATAATAAGCCTCTTTTCTAACATTTGCATCACTATCATAAGCTAAATTTCTAACTTCAGGTAAAGTTAAAATTTCATTGTTATAATCAACAGCTAATGTAGAAGTTAATTGTTGCCATTGTTTATTCCACATAATAGAACCATTTAAAGACATTTTAGAAATAATATATTCTTTATCATTATCTAATAATTTATCAGCTTTATTTTTAGCCTCTTTTAAAATAAAGTTATATTCTTTTAAAATATCAGAATTATTTATTATAGTATCTAAATCTTCTATATCTTTTAAAAATATTGTGAGATAATTTTCTATTTGTGAAAAATCTATTAATATTTTTTCTATTTTAGACATTAAATTTAATAATTCAGAGTTAGTAGTATCTACTTTTAAACTAAGTACAACATATGCAATAGTAGTGTCAAATTTACTTAAATAGTCAAGTTTTATTATATATCTTTCTAATTTTTCTGAAGCATTTTCTATATTATTAAAATTAGTTTTACACCATTCTAAAGTATTATTTACACTTATTTCAAAATCTTTCAAATCAGTTATAAATTTTTCACTTTTATAGCTTTCATATAAGTTATTTAAATTCCAGTTACTATCCATAAATATCTTCCTTTCTATGTAAATTATATTTATATAATATAACATATATAGAAAATATAGTCAATATTTGATATAGTTTTAATTATATGATAATATATTAAATAGTGGAGGTAATTTTATGAATAATGAAGAGATATTAAAAATTTTAAAACAATATATAAGTGTAGAAGATATAAGCATAGATAAAATACCTAATATAGATTTATATATGGACCAAGTTACAACTTTTATAGAAGATAACTTAAAAGGTTATAAAAGAAATGAAGAGCAAAAAATAATAACAAAAACAATGATAAATAACTATACAAAAGATAAAATATTAACATCACCAAATAAAAAGAAGTATAATAAAAATCATTTAATATTATTAATTTTAATATATCATTTAAAATCAAATCTTTCTATTAATGATATAGGGTTAATATTAAAAGATAAAGAGGATAATATTCAAGATATATATAGTAAATTTTTAGAATATAAAAAAATATCAGATAATGAATTTTATAATAAAATAGAAAGTGATTTAAATAGTATTAAAGAAAAAGAAGATACAGCTATAATGCTATTTTTACTTAATTTAATTAATGAAGTTAATCAAAGAAAATATTTAGCAGAAAAAATTATAGATTTATATTTTAAAAATTAAAGTAATAATTTAAAATTAAATCTTGTATAATTTTAATATTAGATATATAATAAAGTATATATAGATTATGTATATTTTAGGAGGGAAATTTATGAATTATAAAAATTTATATGAAAATTGGCTAAATGATGAATATTTTGACATAAAAACAAAAGAAGAACTATTAAGTATCAAAGATAATGAAAAAGAAATTGAAGACAGATTTTATAAGGAATTAGAATTTGGTACAGGTGGTTTAAGAGGTGTTATTGGAGCAGGTACAAACCGTATAAATATATATACAGTTAGTAAAGCTACACAAGGTCTTGCAGATTATATATTAGACCAACCAGAATATACTAAAGAAAAAGGTGTAGCTATTGGTTATGATTCAAGATTTATGAGTCAAGAGTTTGCAGAAATAACAGCACTTGTTTTAAATGGTAATGGTATAAAAACATATTTATTTGATGAATTAAGACCAACACCTATGGTTTCTTTTGCTATTAGAGAATTAGGGTGTATAGCAGGTGTAGTTATTACAGCAAGTCATAATCCACCAGAATATAATGGTTATAAAATTTATGGTGAAGATGGTGGACAAGTACCACCACCAAAAGACACAGAAATAATAGGTTATGTAAATAATGTTAAAGATTTTAAAACTATAAAAAGAGCTGATAAAGAAGAGGCTACAAAAAATGGTTTATTTAACATTATAGGTAAAGAAATTGATGAAAAATATGATGAAAACGTTTTACAACAATTAGTAAATAAAGAAGTTATAGAAAAAGCAAGCGATTTAAAAATTGTTTATACACCTATACATGGAACAGGTAACAAACCAGTTAGACGTATATTAGAAAAAGCTGGTTTTATAAATGTTAATATAGTTAAAGAACAAGAGTTACCAGACAGTAAATTTAGTACTGTATCATATCCAAACCCAGAAGACCCCAAAGCATTTACATTAGCTTTAAAATTAGCAGATGAAATAGGAGCAGATGTAGTAGTAGGTACAGACCCAGATGCAGATAGGGTAGGAGCAGTTGTAAAAAATAATAGTGGTGAATATGTAATTTTAACAGGTAATATGGTAGGGGTATTATTAACTGACTATATTTTAAGTCAAAGAAAAGAAAAAGGTACATTATCTAATAAAGGTGCTATAATATCTACTGTTGTATCTTCTAATATGACTGAAAAAATAGCTAAACATTATAATGTAGACTATTTCAATGTTTTAACAGGTTTTAAATTTATAGGTGAAAAAATTAAACAATTTGAACAAACAGGTTCTAATGAATATGTTTTTGGTTTTGAAGAAAGTTATGGTTGTTTAGCTGGTACATATGCAAGAGATAAAGATGCTGTTGTAGCTACTATGCTTATTTGTGAACTTGTAGCATTTTACAAAAATAAAGGTATAACTTTATATGAAGGTTTACAAGAAATTTATAAAAAATATGGTTATTTTAAAGAAGATATAAAATCTATTACATTAAAAGGTATAGATGGTCTTAAAGATATGGATAAAATTATGACATATTTAAGAACAACAACACCTACGAATGTAAATGAAGCAGATGTTGTAGAAACTAGAGATTATAAAATAGGAGAAATTAAAGATTTAGTTAATAATACAACAACAGATACAAATTTACCTAAATCTAATGTTTTATACTTTACATTAAGTGATAAATCTTGGTTCTGTGTTAGACCTTCTGGAACAGAACCTAAAATAAAAATTTATTTTGGTGTAGAAGAAGAAACAGAAGAAAATGCAAATAATAAACTTAAAAGTTTAATGGATAATGTAATGGAAATTATAGATGGTATTTTAAAATAGATAATTTTGAAAAAGGGTTATTAAAGATTTTTAATAACTCTTTTTGCTGTAAAAAACAATAAAATATTTGGTTATTTTTACTATTGATTTATAAATAAATAATAAGTTATAATTAAAGTAATAGATAAATTTTGAAAAGGGGTTTTAGTTTTGGTTCACTTACAATTTTTAATGCTTATAACAGTTTTTTTTAAACAGGTTGAAAGTAAGATTACAAAAATTTTAGCTTGTGTTTCTTATAGTCTATTTGGTATTTCAATGCTTAATATTACATATAAAAATAATATAGGTATATTATCATATATAGTACTTTTTATATCAATTATTCTTTTAACTAAAGAAAAAATATTATATAATAGTAATGAAGCATTTAAACCATTAAAATATATTGCTATTGCTTTTGGTATTATTTGTATAATACTTAGTATTTTATATTTAACATCAAATTTACAAGATAGTCTTGCATTTTTAATGATGGCTTTTATATCTATATCATCATCTTGTTTTGAAATTAAAGGATTTGAAACAACTAAAAAACTCTAGTGCTAAAAATTTAGCATTAGAGTTTTTCCCATTTTTTTAAACTATTTATCATATAATCTTTAATATTAATATTATATACTTCATTTAAAATATTACTTTTTAAAATATTTTCACTTTTATCAAAACATTTAATATTACCATTTTGTAATATTAATATATTATCAGTTAATAACATAGCTAAATTTATATCATGTATAACACCTATTATAGTTTTATTTTCTTTTATTGCCCATTCTTTTAAAAATTGTATAAGTTCTATTTGATATTTAAAATCTAGATGGTTAGTAGGTTCATCTAATAATATTATATCAGGATTTTGAGCTATTAATCTAGCTAAAAAAACACGCTGAAGTTGTCCACCAGATAAATTTGAAATATATCTATTTTTGTATTCTAATAAACCAACAGTTTCTAAAGATTTTTTAACTATATCAATATCTTTTTTACTATTATTTATTAAAAATTTATCTTGATGAACATATCTACCCATTAAAACAGTATCAAAAACAGAGTAGTTAAAACTAATTGACATTAATTGGCTAAGCATACCAACTTTTTTAGCTAATTCTTTTCTTTTTAAAGATTTGATATTTTTATTATCAATATAGATATTACCTTTAAAGTCAATATTATTACATATACATTTTAAAAGAGTAGTTTTACCACAACCATTAGGCCCAATTATACTCAAATTTTGACCATTATGTAAATTAAGATTAATATTATTTAAAGCTTGAACTTTATTATAATTTACACATACATTTTCTATTTTTATCATAACATTATTTCCTTTTATCAAAATACAAATATATAAAAAATGGAGCACCAATAGCAGAAGTTATAGCTCCAACAGGTAGTTCAATAGGAGCAGTAATAGTTCTAGCTACTAAATCACATAAAACCATAAAAGTACCACCAAGTATTAAAGACATAAAAATTACAAATTTATGACTAGCACCAAATATTTTTCTAGTTATATGAGGTGTAAAAAGGTCAATAAAACCTATAACACCAACAACAGAAACGATAAATCCAGTTAATAAAGAAGCCATAGAAAGTAAAAATATTTTTACACCTTTAACATTTACACCACTAATATTTGCTTGTTCATCACCAAAAGTTAGTATATCTATTTCTCTATGTTTAAAAAATACTAATATAAAAATGGTTATTACAATAGGATATAATAGCAAAATATAAATACTATCTTTCATAGCAAAGCTACCCATTTGCCAAAAAATAAGACTTTGCAAATCTTCTTTTGCAAAAGTCATTAATATAGATAACATAGCATTAGTAAATAGAGAAAAAGCCATACCAGTAAGAATTATTGCATTATTTTGCATAGTTTTATCTAATTTAGAAGCTATAGCAATAGCTATAAAAACAGTAGTTATACCAAAAATAAAGCCAAATATTTGTACTGAAAAAATACCAAAAATATATATTTTAAATAATATACAAATACTAGCACCAAGTGCAGCTCCAGATGAAACACCTAAAGTGTAAGATGATGCTAGTGAGTTTTTGAGTAAAGATTGTATAATTGTACCACTTAATGAAAGACCAGCACCACAAATAAATGCAAGCAATACTCGTGGTAGCCTAATCTTCCATAAAATAGATAAAAAAGTTTCGTTTATTTCTAAAAAGTTAAAGTTGAATATTTTATATAGTAAAATGTTTATAGTATGAATAGGAGGTATAAAAACACTACCAACACCAATAGCAAAAATAAATATAATACTACTTAAAATGAAACATATTAACATTTTATATATATTTTTCATAAAATCCTCTATATATTTAATTATTTATAAGCATAGCACATAACATTTCTCTAAGAACTTTACAAGCAACAGCAGTAGATACACCACTATGGTCATAATGAGGAGAAAGCTCTACTATATCAGCACCTATAATATTTAGCTTTGATACTTCTTTAATAGCGTTTATAAGCTCATTAAAAGTAACACCACCAGCTTCAGTTGTACCAGTACCAGACATAATAGAAGGGTCTAAAACGTCTAAATCAATAGAAAAATAAATAGGTTTATCTTTAAGTTTTTCTACAATTTCATCTAATGTGTCAAAATTAAATTTGTTAATATAAGTATGACCTTCTTTAGCCCAATAAAATTCCTCTTTTGTACCACTTCTTATGCCAAATTGATATATTTTTCCATCACCTATAAAATCCCATACTCTTTTAAATACACTTGAATGAGAAAGTTTTTCGCCTAAATATTCTTCTCTTAAGTCTGTATGAGCGTCAAAGTGTATAATGTGTAAGTCAGGATATTTGTTGAAAGCCTCTTTTATAATAGGTAATGAAACTAAATGTTCTCCACCTATCATAAGTGGTTTTTTATTAGCATTAAATATTTTTTTTGCTTGTTCTTCTATCATATTTAATGCACCTTGTGTAGAACCAAAAGGTAAATCTAAATCGCCACTATCATTTACTTTATATTCTTCTATATCTAAGTCAAAATAAGGGCTATATGTTTCAAGTCCTATTGACTCTATACGCATTGTTTGAGGAGCAAATCTTGTACCAGGTCTAAATGTTGTAGTACCATCAAAAGGAGCACCAAAAATAACAAGATTAGCATCTTCAAAGTTACTTTCACAGCCTAAAAACTTTTTAGGTAAAAAATTAATATCCATTTTTTAATTATCCTTTCTAAATATTTTCTTCTTCACCAAGAACTTTTATTATACCAGGTTCTTCATCATCATTCATAACAACACAATTTTGAGCCATATAGTAATTATAACTAGAAATTATTTTTTCTGTTATAAGTTCTCCTGGAATAATAAGAGGTATACCTGGAGGATAAATCATAATAGATTCACCACAAATCTGACCTAAAGCATCATCTATACGCATAGTACTTTTAGGTGAGAAATAAGCGTCTCTAGGTAATACGATAGTTTTTGGTTTTTCAAAAAAGTGAGAAATTTCTATTTTAAATGGTGGTTGTTTACCATAAAATCTTTTTGATAAATCTTCAAAAGCAGATACTAGTGCATCTATTGTTTCATTAGTATCACCAATACCAACAACAGCTAAAACAACATAACTTTCAGCAAGTTCTAATTGAATATTGTATTCTTCTTTTAATATTTTATAAACTTGGAAACCAGAAAGACCAAGTTCATTAACTTTTATAACAAATTTTGTATCATCAAAGTCATAAATACCGTGTTCATCATTTTCATCTATATAGTCTTCAGATATAACAGAAATACCATCAACTTTAGATAATCTAACTTTAGCTTCAGCACATTTTTTTAATAAGTCAGCAAATATTTTTTTGCCTTTTAAAGCAAGGTTAGAACGAGCTATATCCATACTAGCTAATAGTAAATAAGATGCACTTGTAGTTTGCATAAGATTTATAGTACCTCTTATTTTATTTATATCTATTAAGCCTTCATTATGAAATAGTGCAGAGCTTTGAGTTAAAGAACCTGCTGTTTTATGCAAACTAGCAGTAGACATATCTGCACCAAGTTTCATAGCACAATCTGGTAAATATGGATGGAAAGGTAAATGAGCTCCATGAGCTTCATCTACTAGTACAGCTATATTGTGTCTATGACAAATTTTTATTATTTTTCTAAGGTCAGATGCTACACCAAAATAAGTAGGATTAATTATAAACATAGCTTTAGCATCTGGGTGAGCTTTTATTGTTTCTTTAACATTTTCAACTTTAACACCATTTGCTATACCATAATTATAATCAATTTCAGGTTGGATAAAAATAGGCGTTGCACCAGATAAAATAATAGCATTAATAACAGATTTATGCACATTACGAGGTATAATTATTTTATCTTTTGGAGAACAAGCACTAAGTATCATTGTTTGAACACCAAATGTAGAACCATTAACAAGCATAAAAGCATTATCAGCACCATATGCTTCTGCTAAAAGTTCTTCAGCCTCTAATATTACACCAACAGGGTGAGAAAGCATATCAAGTTCTTTTGTAGAATTTGCATCAAAAGAAATAATATCTTCACCCATTGCTTTAGCAATAAAAGTATCTTTATTTTTTTTATGACCTGGAACGTCAAAGTGTATTATATTTTCTTCTCTATATTTTGATAGAGCAGTAAAAATAGGAGTTAACTTTTGTTTTTCTAAGTTCATTTTATATAACACCCTTAAATATCCTTTTGAGATATCGCACCCATTCTATAATTTATTTGAAAATTTATTTTATATTTTAAGATAATTATATATCAAAAAAATAAATAGTCAACATACATTTTAACATATTTTATCGTAATTTCAATATGATATTTAAAAATTTTTTATGAATTTGTTATATTATGAGAATAAAGTTATAATTTATATAAAAAGGTATAGCTAAAATATAATAAACTTTATAAAAACATATAACTAAATAATAATATATTAAATAATAATACATATAATTTTTATAATTTTTGTAAATATTTTTGTAGATATTTGTATTAGTAAAAAAAAATATACATATACTATAATTTTACAATATAAATTTTCAAAATATTGCGTAATTTTTACCAATAAAAATATATATATAAATTTTATTAAATATACTATTAAAAAAATATGTTGAAATTTATTTTTAAAGGTGTAAAATATATGAAATAGGGCTAAATTAAAAAATAAGTGTAAGAGGTGCGAAAAATGGAATATGATTTTTTATTAATTATAGCAATAATTTTGCTATCAACTAAATTTTTTGGATTAGTATCAGAAAAAGTTCATATGCCACAAGTAGTAGGTGCATTACTAGCTGGTGTTATACTAGGGCCATCTGTATTAGGAGTTTTAACAGAAACTGACTTTGTTGTTAAGACAGCAGAAATTGGAGTTATATTACTTATGTTTTTAGCAGGTCTTGACACAGATTTAGATGAAGTTAAAAAGACTGGTGTAGCTTCTGCAATAATTGCAATAATAGAAATAGTTGTTTCTTTAGTATGTGGTACAATAGTATATTATTTATTCTATAAACATAATGCAAATATAGACCCAATGTTTATGTTAAAAGCAGTATTTATGGGTGTTATAATTACATCTACATCTGTTACCATTGCAATAGAAGCCTTAAGAGAAATGGGAAAATTAAAAGGCAAAATGGGTACTACTATATTAGGAGCAGCTATTATAGATGATATAGTTGGTATTATTATATTAACAGTAACTATGAGTATTACTGATACTACTGTTAAACCTTTATCAGTTTTTATTAAAATTATTTTATTTTTTGTATTTATTGGTGTATTATATTGGGTTATACACAAATTTAAAGGATTTATTGAAAAACAAGACGGGAAAAGAAGGTCTTCTATATATTCTTTAGCATTTTGTTTTTTACTTGCATATGTTTCAGATAAAGTTTTTGGTATAGCAGATTTAACAGGAGCCTATTTTGCAGGTATAATTTTATGTAATATTGGTGTAAAAGATTATATAGCAAGAAAAGTTACAATTTTATCTTATTTGATATTTTCACCTATATTTTTTGCAAGTGTAGGTATAAAAACTAATGTTCATGGTATAACATTAGGAATAGTATTTTTTGCTATAGTTCTTTTAATAGTTTCTATTTTAACAAAAATAGTAGGTTGTTACATAGGTGCTAAAATATGTAAGTTTAATAATTTTACAGCTTTAGCTATTGGTACAGGTATGGTAGCTAGAGGAGAAGTTTCCCTTATTGTTGCACAAAAAGGTTCACAAGTAGGTCTTTTAGATGAAAATCTTTTCCCAGCAGTTGTTATAGTTGTAATATTTACAACCTTATTAACACCTATTATGTTAAAGTTAGTATTATCTAGTAAAAAGGCAAAAGAACAAATAGAATAGTAAATGTCAATAGTATATATAAAGAAAAATCTTTGTATATACTATTAATTTTTTTAGAAAATTCATAATTACTTTAAATTTAGTCTTATTTATAGGCAGTTTTTAATTGTAAAAAGAAAGAAGGAAAATTGTATGGAAAATTTAAAAGTATTTCTAAGTTATTTATGTGGTGAATTTAATAATGATAAACAAATTGAAAAAGAAGAAAAAGATGGTAAAGTGGTACACCCTAAAGCAAAACATATAAACAATATTTGTAACCATAAAATTAAAAATTTACCAGAAAATTTTAAAGGATTTTTTGTTATAGAAGAAAGTTATTATGAACAAGGTAATTTTAAAAATATTTTACCTCATTTATTTTTATTTACAGAAAATGAAGAAGGAAAAGTAGTTTTAACTTCTTATGACTTACCAGAAGGTGTTGCTAAAGAAGATTTTAGAAATAATAATGAAGAACTTATAATGGATTATAATGAACTTAAAATATCTGAAAAGTTTACACCTATGACATATGAATTTATAAACAATGGTTTTGAAGGTAAAAGTATAAGTCATTTTACACCAATAACTACATTTATTTTAAATGAGAGAACAGAAGAAGATACACTTTATGTTAGTGAAATATTTAAAAAAGAAGATAAAATAACATTTGGATTTGAAGACCCTATAGTTTATAATAGAATTAAAAAATTTTAAAATAGGGGGATAAAATGAAAAAAATATTAATGCATAATAAAAATTTAAAAGGTAAAACAAAAGTTTTAGGTGATAAATCTATTTCACATAGAGCTATAATGTTTGGTGCAATAGCAGAAGGTGTTACAAATATTAAAGGTCTTTTAAAAGGTGAAGACTGTATTTCAACTATAAATTGTTTTAAAGATTTAGGTATAAAAATAACTGAAGAAAATAATATAATAAGTGTTTATGGTAATGGTTTATATGGTTTAAAGAAGCCTAATAAAACTTTATATGTTGGTAACAGTGGTACAACTATACGTATTATATCTGGTATTTTATCAGCACAAAATTTTTCTTGTGAAATAACTGGTGATAGTTCTATTATAAAAAGACCTATGAAAAGAATAATTGAGCCATTATCTTTAATGGGGGCTAATATAGAAAGTAATAATAATCTTGCTCCTTTAAATATTAATGGTAATAACTTAAATAGTATAAGTTATAATATGCCTGTTGCTAGTGCACAAGTAAAATCAGCTATATTATTAGCTAGTTTATATGCTAAAGGTAAAACTACTATTATAGAAAAATTTAAGTCTAGAGACCATAGTGAAATAATGTTAAATTATTTTGGAGCTAATATTAATGTAAATGGAAATATTATTCAAAGTAAAAAAATTGAAAAACTAAATGCTCAAAATATAGAAATATGTGGTGATATATCTTCAGCTTGTTTTATTATTGTAGGGGCTTTAATTACAGAAAATTCTCATATTATTATAGAAAATGTTGGTATAAATCCAACTAGGATAGGTTTTTTAGAAATACTTAAAAAAATGGGAGCTAATATTAACTTTTTAAATACTAGATTTGTAAGTGGCGAAAAAGTATGTGATATAGAAGTTAAATATTCAAAGTTGAAATGTTGTAATATTTCAGGTGAAATTATTCCGCGTATGGTAGATGAAATACCATTATTTGCTTTAGTTGCATCATTAGCAAATGGTAAAAGTATAGTTAAAGATGCTCAAGAACTTAAGTTTAAAGAAAGTAATAGAATAAAAACAATAACAACAGAACTTAACAAAATAGGGGCTAATATAATAGAAACAGATGATGGTATGATTATAGAGGGAAATAGAACATTTTTTGGAAATAAATGTGAAAGCTATAATGACCATAGAATAGCTATGTGTATAGCTATTGCCTCTTTAGTATGTAAAGAACCTATAATTTTAAATGACTATGAATGTATTAATATATCATTTCCTAATTTTTTTGATATTTTAGAAAATTTATAAATATTATATATCCTATATTTTTTAATATAGGATATTTTAATAATATAAATATTGTATTTTAAATTAATATATGTTAAAATTAATAAAAAATATAATTTTAAGGTGGGAATATTATGCAAATTAAAATAGAAGAAAGATTTTTACAAACAAGATTAATTTCTTCTTTAGAAAAAGTTTTTTGTGATGAAGAATGTATAGCAAAAGAGTTTAAAAATGGTTCTATGTTATTAAATGAAAGATATTCTTTTCAATTAGCTTTTATGTTAGAAGGTGAAAGATTAGATGATGTCAATATTTCTATAAATTCACCATTACAAGAATATATTTCAGTTAGGTTGGTTGAAAGTGTACCATCTCAAATGCCTTGTTATCATAATTGTGATGAGAATGTATTAAGAACTACACCTGGTTTATATCCAGATGTTTTAGTTGATATGCCAAAGTATAATTTAAGATTATTAAATAAACAATGGAGAAGTGTTTGGATTACAATTGACCCTAAATGTAATGTAAAAGCTGGAAACTATGAAATAGAAGTTTGTCTTAATGAAAAAGATAAAAATTTAACTAAAGATATATTTACAATAGAAATTATAAATGCAAAATTACCAGAACAACAATTAATACATACACAATGGTTTCACGCAGATTGTATAGCTACTTACTATAAATTAGATGTTTTTAGCGAAGAACATTGGGAAAAATTAGAACAGTTTATTAAAGTTGCTGGTGATTATGGTATAAATATGATTTTAACACCTATTTTTACACCTGCTTTAGACACTGAAGTAGGAAAAGAAAGACCAACTGTTCAATTAGTAGATGTAATAAAAAATGGTGATAATTATACTTTTAAATTTGATAAGTTAAAAAGATTTTTTGATATATGTTTTAAAAATAATATTAAATATTTTGAATATTCTCCATTATTTACTCAATGGGGTTCAAAATTTACACCTAAAATTGTAGCAGAAGAAAATGGACAATTAAAAAGAATTTTTGGTTGGGATACTCTTGCAAAATCACAAGAATATGAAAATTTTTTAAATCAATTTTTACCTAAATTTGTTGAGTTTTTAAAAGAACAAAATTTACAAGAAAATAGTTGGTTTCACATATCAGATGAACCGTCTTTAGATGATTTAGAAAACTATGAATTTTGTTATAACTTAATAAGTAAGTACATAAAAGATTTTCCTATTTTTGATGCACTTTCTAATTATGAATTTTATGAAAAAGGTTTTGTAAAATATCCTGTTGTTGCAAGTGACCATATAGAACCTTTTATAGAAAATAATGTTAAAGATTTATGGACTTATTATTGTTGTGGACAACAAATAGATGTTGCAAATTGTTTCTTTAATATGCCAAGTCATAGAAATAGAATTTTAGGTATGCAACTTTATAAATATAATATTAAAGGCTTTTTACATTGGGGCTATAACTTTTGGTATTCTCAATTTTCAAGATATGAAATAGACCCTTATTTAGTTAGTGATGCTGGTTGTGGCTTCCCTTCTGGTGATGCCTATATGGTATATCCAAGTAAAGATGGTGTTAATGTATCTTTAAGATTAGAGGTTTTATATGATGTATTACAAGATTTAAGAGCATTACAATTATTAGAAAGTAAGATAGGTAAACAAGAAATTTTAAATATAATAGAAAAAGAATGTGAAATTACTTTTAAACAATATAAACATTGTTCAGAATGGTTACTTAATACTAGAAAAACTATTAATAATTTAATAAAAGAAAATTTATAATTAAATTAATATAGGGTGTAGAAAAAATCTACACCCTATATTAATTTAACACTTTAGTTTATAAATATAAAAATATTTTTATAAAATCTTTAAGTTTAGGTTAAAATATATTTATATTTATCTTTTCAAATTGTAAAAAATTTGATATAATAATTATAGTTTAATAGAATTTATAGTGTTTATAAATATAAATTTTGGAGGTTATATTATGGCTTTTACAAATAATAATGGTGTAGTGCAAATAGCAGATGATGTTTTAGTTGCTATTGTTCAAACAGCAACAATGGAAATAGATGGAGTTCATTCTATTATTTCAACTTTAGCTAGTGAAATAATGGAAAAACTTGGTAAAAAAACAAATAAAGGAATAAATATATTTAATAATAATAATAAACTTACTATAAATATAAATTTATCTATAAAACAAAATTATAAAATATTAGAAGTTGGACAAAATGTTCAAAATAAAGTTAAAAGTGCAATGGAAAGTATGACAGGTTTAGAAATAGACAAAATAAATATAAATGTTGTATCTATTGAAATAGATAAAAATAAAAATACAGAAAATAAAGAAAACTAGTTTAAAAATAGAGGTGATATAGTGGAAGAATTACATATGCCAGTAAAAAAAAGATTAGAAACTAGAAGTAATACAAGAAATCATGTTTTTAATCTTGTTTTTCAATTAGAATTTTTTAATAAAGATGATATTTTACAAATTGTAAATAAATATTATGAAACTTTAGAAGCCGAAGAACAGTTTGAAAAAAGCAAAGATGAAAATTTTACATCATTAAAAATTAATAAATCTATTATAGAAAAACAAATATTTGATTTAGTAAATAAACTTTCTGAAATAGATGAAAAAATAAAACAATGTTCTACAGGTTGGGAAATAGAACGTATAGATAAAGTAGATTTATCTATATTAAGACTTGCTATTTATGAAATGTTATTTGATGATGTACCAAACAAAGTAGCTATTAATGAAGCAATAGAATTAGCTAAAGAATATAGTGAAGAAAAATCTTATAGATTTATAAATGCAGTTCTTGCAAAAGTTTAGGTTGTTTTTATGAATGAAAATATTTATACAGTTTCACAAGTAAATAATTATATAAGGCTTTTATTAGAAGATGATGTTTTATTAAATGGAATTTATATAGAGGGTGAAATTTCTAATTTAAAAAGACATACTTCAGGTCATATATATTTTTCTATAAAAGATGAAGAATGTTCTATTAATGCTGTTATATATAAACAAGATGCTTTAAATATTAAAGGTAACTTTGAAAATGGAACAAAAGTTATTTGTTTTGGTTATATTTCTTCTTATCCTAAATCTGGACAATATCAAATATGTGTGAAAAATATTAAAAATACAGGTTTAGGAAATGTTTTTTTAGAGTTTGAAAATTTAAAAGAAAAACTTAAAAATGAAGGGTTGTTTGATGAAGTCTATAAAATGGAATTACCTAAATTACCTAAAATAATAGGAGTTATTACTTCTCAAACAGGAGCTGCTATAAGGGATATATTAAATGTTGCTAAAAGAAGAAATCCAAATATAAAAATAATTTTAATACCAGCTTTAGTACAAGGGAAAGATGCACCAAATAGTATAATAAATGCTATTAATATAGCTAATGAATATGGAAAACTTGATATTCTTATTTTAGCTCGTGGTGGTGGCAGTAAAGAAGATTTATGGGCTTTTAATGATGAAAATTTAGCAAGAGCCATTTTTTATTCTTCTATACCTATTGTTACAGGTATTGGACATGAAATAGATTTTACAATAGCTGATTTTGTAGCTGACTTTAGAGCCCCAACTCCTTCAGCAGCTATTGAAGTATGTTTACCAAAAGTTGAAGATTTAAAAGAAAAAGTGTATAACAATTTTTGTAGTATTAATAGAAATATAAATAAAAAAATTGGTGAAAGTAAACTTAAATTTCAATTGAATATAAATAAATCTTGTTTTGTAAACTTTTTAGATAGAATATTAGATTATCAAATTTTTGTGGAAAATAAAATTGATAAAATGAATTTAAGTATAAGTTCTAAAATAAGAGAAAATAAACTTATTTTAAATTCTAATATAGATAAAATAGAGGCTTTATCCCCTTTAAATATATTAAAAAATGGTTATACTTTTGTATGTGATAAAGATGAAAAAAATATTAAATCTTCTAAAGATTTAAATAAAGATGATGAAATAATACTACATTTTTTGGATGGAAGTAAAAAGGCAAAAATAATAGAATGAGGTTTTTATGGCTAAGAAGAAAATATTTGAAACTTCTTTAAAAAGACTAGAAGAAATAACAAATGAAATGGAAAAAAATGAAACAACTCTTGAAAATTCTTTAAAATTATATAAAGAAGGAGTTGAAGAAGCTATGTTTTGTGCAGAATTTTTGAAAAATATGGAAGAACAAGTTTCTATATTACAAAAAGATGCAAATGGATTTTTTAAGCTTAATTCCTTTTACGATATGGAGGAAAATTAACTATGATAAATATTGTAAATACAGAAATATTATCATACTTAAATAAATATGCTAGTAAAGAAATGTATGAACCTATGGAATATAGCTTAAAAGCAGGTGGTAAAAGATTTAGACCTATAATAATGCTTTTAATGTGTGAAGCTATTTCAGGAAGTTATAAAGATGCAATACCTTTTGCTGTTGCTATGGAATGTATACATACATATTCTTTAATACACGATGATTTACCTAGTATGGATAATGATGATTTAAGAAGGGGTATGCCTACTTGTCATATAAAATTTGATGAAGCAACTGCTATATTAGCTGGTGATGGACTTTTAAATATTGCATTTGAAATAATGCTTGATAAATTAAAAAGTAATTTTGAAAAAAAATATTTAGATGCAATAAGCTGTATAGCTAATGCTTCAGGTACTAATGGTATGATAAAAGGACAAGTTTTAGATATTAAAGCAGAAAATAAAAAAATTAGTGAAAAAGAACTTTTTGAAATATATGAAAATAAAACAGGAAAACTTATTTTAGCTAGTATAAGAGTAGGGGCTATTATAGGTGGTGCTAATAATGAACAACTTAAAATAATTGAAGATTTAGCTTATAAATTAGGTATAGCTTTTCAAATACAAGATGATATACTTGATATAGAGGGAGACCAACAAAAAATAGGTAAGCCAATTAATAGTGATATAAAAAATAATAAATCTACTTATGTAAGTATTTATGGAATGGAAAAAGCTAAACAAGATTATAAGTTATTATCAAAAGAAGTTTTAGAAAACTTAAAAAATTTAAATTTAGAAGAAAAGTCTATTTATAATTATATTAAAAACTTAATAGATAGAAATAGCTAGTATAAAAATAGAATTAAGGTGATATTATGACAGTTTTAGAAGAAATTATTAATAATAAAATAATACAAACAGCTGTTTTATCTTGGTTTGTAGCGCAATTAATAAAAATAGTTATAGATTGTATTAAAAATAAAACAATAAATCCAGCACTTATTACAAGTTCTGGTGGTATGCCTAGCTCTCATAGCTCTTTTGTTACTTCTCTTGCTTGTGCTACAGGTTTTACAGAGGGGTTTGGTTCTACATTATTTGCTATTACTTTTGTTCTTAGTATGGTTGTTATGTATGATGCTTCAGGTGTAAGGCGTGCTGCTGGAAAACAAGCAGAAGTATTAAATATTTTTATTGCCAACTTTGAAAAACATGGTATAAAAATAGATTCTAAATTAAAAGAACTTTTAGGACATAGTCCAGTAGAAGTTGTAGCTGGAGCTATACTGGGTATAATTATTGCTGTAATTATGTATTAAAATATATTGAAAAGGAGGACTAAAATGTCATATTTAAGTAATATTAATAGTCCGTCTGATTTAAAAAAGCTTAATATAGATGAATTAAATACTTTATCACAAGAAATAAGAGAGTTTTTAATAAAGTCTTTATCTAAAACAGGTGGACATTTAGCATCTAATTTAGGCGTTGTTGAGTTAACAATAGCACTTAACTATTGTTTTGATTTTTCTAAAGATAAAATTATATGGGATGTAGGACATCAAGCATATACACATAAAATTTTAACAGGTAGAAAAGAACTTTTTGATACACTTAGAAAAAAAGATGGTCTTAGTGGTTTTCCTAAAACAGAAGAAAGTATTTATGACCATTTTAATACTGGTCATAGTTCTACGTCTATATCAGCGAGTCTTGGATTTGCTACTGCTAGAGATTTACTTGGTAAAAATTACAATGTAGTATCTGTTATAGGTGATGGTGCTATGACAGGTGGCTTAGTATATGAAGCTATGAACAATGCAGGGGCAAATAATAAAAAACTTTTAATTATATTAAATGACAATCAAATGTCTATTTCTGAAAATGTAGGTTCTATGAGTAAACATTTAAGTAGTTTACGTTCTGCTCCAGAGTATATAGAAGCTAAATTAGATGTAAGACAATTTTTAGAAAGATTTAATATAGTTGGTGATAAAATAAACAAAGTTTTAGAAAAAACTAAAGAGGGTATAAAATATGCTGTTTTACCTAGCGTAATGTTTGAGCAACTAGGTATAAAATATATAGGGCCAATAGATGGACACGATATACAAGGGCTTATTAAAGCTATAAATAATGTAAAAAATATAAATAAACCAGTTTTATTACATATTATAACTAAAAAAGGATTTGGATATATACACGCAGAAAATGAACCTTACAATTATCATGGTGTAGCACCTTTTGATGAAGAAACAGGAAAGCCTATTAATAAAAATAAAGTAGAAACGTATTCAGATGTTTTTGGTAAGTTTATGGTTAGAGAGGCAAACAAAAATAAAAAACTTGTAGCTATTACTGCTGCTATGCCTTCTGGAACAGGACTTACATTTTTTAAAAAAGTATATCCAGATAGACTGTTTGATGTTGGTATAGCAGAAGAACACGCAGTTATATTTGCTGGTGGTCTTGCTATGAGTGGATTTGTACCAGTGTTTGCAGTATATTCTACATTTTTACAAAGAGGCTATGACCAAATAATACACGATATATGTATACAAAATTTACATGTTGTATTTGCAATAGATAGAGCTGGAGTTGTTGGTGATGATGGAGAAACACATCAAGGTATATTTGATATATCATATCTTTCTCATATTCCTAATTTAACAGTTTTAGCATCTAAAAATAAAAGTGAACTTTTAAAAATGTTAGATTATGCTATAAATAAACATAATGGACCGATAGCTATAAGATATCCAAAAGGTGTTGCTAATGAAACATATAGTAAAAATGAAATGGATATTTGTTATAATAAATGTGAAGTTATAAAACAAAATGGCAATATAGCTATTATATCTGTTGGAACTATAATAGATAATGTAAAACCAGCTTATAAAAAATTAGTAGAAGAAGGTTACAATATATCTCTTATAAATGCAAGATTTATATCACCAATAGATAGTGAACTTATTGAAAATATTAAAAATAATTTTGATTATATATTTACAGTTGAAGATAATATTTTAAAAGGTGGTTTTGGTTCAAATCTTACAACAGAACTTATTAAAAATGAAATTTTTAATAAAAAAATATATAATATAGCTTTTAAAGATGAGTATATAGAACAGGCAACTATAAAAGAATTACATCAAAAATATGGACTAGATGAAGAAGGAATATATAAAACTATTAAAGAAAAGTTAGGAAATATAGAAAATGGAAAATAGGCTTGATATAGCTATAAAAGAAAAATTTGGCTATTCTAGAGAATATTCTAAGGAAATTATTTTAAAAGGTTATGTTTTTGTAAATAATAAAAGTATAAACAAACCATCTTATAAAGTATTAGCTAGTGATGTTATAACTTTAGATGAAAAAGCCAATCCAAAATATGTAAGTAGAGGTGGTTTTAAATTAGAAAAAGCATTACAATATTTTAATATACATTTAGAAAATAAAAAATGTATTGACATAGGTGCTTCTACTGGTGGATTTTCTGATTGTATGTTACAAAATGGTGCTAGTTTAATTTATGCAATAGATGTAGGTACTAATCAATTAGATAGTAAAATCTTAAATAATGATAAAGTTATATCTATTGAAAATATGGATATAAGAAATTTTGAAACAAATGAAAAATTTGATTTTATATCTGTTGATGTTTCTTTTATATCTATTAAAAAGATTATTTATAAAATATATGAGCTTTTAAAAGATGATGGTATAGTTAATATACTTATAAAACCTCAATTTGAGGCAGGTAGGGAAAATATAGATAAAAATGGAATTGTTAAAAATAAAAACATTCATATAAAAGTTTTAGAAGATATAGTGAATTTTTGTAAACAACAAGGATTTTTTATAAATAATATTACTTATTCACCTATAAAAGGTGGTAAAGGTAATATAGAATATCTTATTTGTTTAAGTAAAGGAGATAAAGAAAACATCTTACTTTTAAAAAATATAGTTTTTGAAGCTTTTGAAAATTTAAAGTAAAGGAGTAGTATTATGTATATAGGAATTATAACAAATGAAGACAAAGATTACAATTTTGAATATACAAAAGAACTTATAAATTTTTGTATAAAACAAAATACTAAACCTTTAATATTAAAAAATTTCAAAAATATGATAATGAATGAAAAAGTTTTATTTTTAGAAGAAAATGAACTTTTTAAAAAAGCTAATTTTATAGTTATTTTAGGTGGAGATGGTACAATACTTAGATGGTCTAAAAAAATAGCTAAATTTAATAAAAATATTTTAGGGATAAATATGGGCACTTTAGGATATTTAACAGATGTTGAAAAGCATGAAGGTACTTTAGCCATAAAAAATGTTTTAAATAATAACTATAATGTTGAAAAACGTATGATGATTAGTGCAACTATTAATAATAAAGAGTATATATGTTTAAATGAAGTTAATATTAATAATGGTAATGTTTCAAGAATGGTAAAAATAGGTATAGATATAAATAATAGATTTGTAGATGCATTTAGTGCAGATGGTCTTATTATATCTACTCCCACAGGTTCAACAGCTTATAATTTATCAGCAGGAGGACCAATATTAAAACCAGATATTGAGCTTATGGCTATTACCTATGTTTGTCCTCACGCATTATTTTCTAGACCTTATGTAATTTCTTCTAATGATGAAATAAAAGCTTATGTTACTAATAAAGACAGTGTAGCATATTTGTCATTAGATGGACAACAATCTATACCTATAAATTATGGTGACAATGTTTATGTGAAAAAATCTTCTTTTTATACCAACATTATAAAAACAACAGAACTTAGTTTTTATGATATACTAAGAAGAAAAATGTTTGAAATAAGGGAGTGATTTTATGAAAACTAAAAGACATTCTAAAATAATAGAATTAGTAAAAGAGTTTGACATTGAAACCCAAGAAGAATTAACAGAAAAATTGAAAGAATCTGGATTTGATGTTACACAAGCTACTATTTCTAGGGATATAAGAGAATTAAAACTTACAAAAGTTGCAAATAGTAATGGAAAACAAAAATATCAAGTTTTTTTACAAGATGAAAATCAAATGTCTGAAAAATTTATAAGAGTTTTTAAAGATGGTGTATTAAATATAGATTATGCTCAAAATATAATTGTTATAAAAACTTTAAATGGTATGGCTATGGGTGTTGCTGCCGCTTTAGATTCTATGGGTAATGATGAAATAATAGGCAGTATAGCAGGTGATGATAATATTTTCTGTATAGTAAAAACAGAAGAGAAAGCTATTAAACTTGTAGAAAAATTAAAAGCCAAAATAAATTCTTAATTAAAAAGGAAGTGGCAACTTGTTACAACAGCTTTACATAAAAAATGTAGCTTTAATAAATGAAGCTTTAATAGAATTTGATAAAGGACTTAATATACTATCTGGTGAAACTGGTGCAGGTAAATCAATAGTTATAGGTTCTTTAGCTTTTGTTTTGGGTGCAAGAGCTACAAAGGATTTTATTAAAAAAGGTGAAGATTTTGCAACAGTTGAAGCCTTATTGACATTAAAATCTGAAACTACAAAAAATGAAATAAAAGAAATAGGTATAGATATAGAGGAAGATAATTCTATACTTATAGCTAGAACTTTTAATAAAACTGGTAGAAATATTTGCAAAGTTAATGGCAAACCAGCTACACTTGGTATGATTAAAGAAATTTGTGAAAAACTTATTGATATACATGGGCAACACGAGCATCAATCGCTTTTAAATCCTACTAAACATATTTTATTATTAGATAGATTTTGTGAAAGTGATTTATTACAACCTAAAGATAAACTTTTAAATTTAATAAAACATTATAAAAAAGTTTTAAAACAAATTTCAGATTTATCTATGGGAAAAGATAGAGAAGATTTAATTGACTTTTTTAACTATCAAATAACAGAAATAGAAAATGCTAAATTATCTGAAAATGAAGAAAATTTATTATTAGAAGAAAGAAAAATTCTTTCACAATCTGAAAAGTTAAAATCACTTTATGAAGAAAGTATAAATCTTTTATATAGTTCTGATGATTTATCAGCACTTGATAAAATAGGGGTTGCCTTAAATAATTTACAAATAATAATTAGTATAGATACTGAAAAACAATATATATATGATGAATTAGAAGAAGTCTATGCTAAACTAGAAGAAATAATAAGAGATATAAAAAAATATGATGATAGTATAGATTATAATGATTTTAGACTTAATGAAATAGAAAATAGACTTGATTTAATACAAAAGTTAAAAAGGAAGTATGGTTCTAATATTAGTGAAATTTTAAATTTTAAAGAAGAAACAAAAATTAAATTAGATAATTTGATAAATAGTGAAGAAAAAATACTTAAATTATATAAAGAAAAAGAAAATATAGAAAAACAAATAAAACAAACTTGTGTAAATATAAGTAATATTAGAAAAAAACAAGCTAGTTATTTAGAAGAAAACATAGAAAAACATTTATTTGATTTAGGTATGCAAAATGCTAAATTTAAAATTGATATAAAACAAAAAGATACTTTTAATCAAAATGGTTTTGATAAAGTAGAATTTTTAATAAGAACTAATTTAGGAGAAGATGTTAAGCCTCTTTCTAAAATAGCATCTGGTGGTGAAATGAGTAGGGTTATGTTATCTTTAAAAGCAGTTTTATCTTTTGTTGATACAATAGATACATTTATCTTTGATGAAATAGATTCTGGTATTAGTGGGCGTACTGCTCAAATGGTAGCAGAAAAAATGTCTTTATTATCAAAAAATAATCAAATAATTTGTATTACACATTTACCACAAATTGCTGCTATGGGAGACCATCATTTTTTAATAAATAAATCTTCAGATGATAAAAATACTATTACAAGTATAGAAAAGCTAAAAGATAATGAAATAGTAAATGAAATAGCTAGAATGACAGGTGGTGCTACTATAACAGATTTTACATTAGCATCAGCTAATGAAATGTTACAACAAGCAAAAAATATAAAAGATAGTTTATAATAAAAAAGCTAAAGAATTTAGTTTAAATTCTTTAGCTTTTTTTATTAGTTTTCATTACCAAAAATTATTTAAACTTGACAAAATAACTAAAGTATAGTACAATGCAAATATAGAATAGGGGGGTATAGTATATGAATAATACAACGAAAAGAAATGATGATTTTAAAGATAACTTATGTAAAAGACTTAATAGAATAGAAGGTCAAGTAAGAGGTGTTAAAAAAATGATTGAAAATGATGCCTATTGTAATGATGTTTTAAATCAAATTTTATCTATAAAGTCTGCTTTAGATTCTGTTAATAAGCTAATTTTAGAAAGTCATATAAATAATTGTTTAGTAGAAAAAATTAAAAATGATGATAAAGAAGTTTTAAATGAATTAATGTCTACTATATCAAAAATAATTAAGTAAGGAGGTTATATTGTGAATAAAACAATAAGTATAAGTGGTATGTCTTGTGCAGGATGTGCTAAAGGTTTAGAAGATGCAGTTTCTAAACTAATAGGAATTGAAATTGCAAATGTAAATTTTGCTAATGAAACTTTATATATACAATATAATGATAAATTAGATTTAGATGATTTATTTAATACTATAGAAAAACTAGGATTTAAGTATTTAGAACAAAATAACACAAAAGAGGTTGTTATAAGTATAGGTGGTATGTCTTGTGCAGGATGTGCTAAAGGCATAGAAAAAGAAATAATAAAAATTAATGGTGTTGAAAAAATAGAAGTTAACTTCGCAACAGAAAAAGCTAAAATTATCTATAATAACAATATTAGATTATCTACTATAAAAAATAAAATAGAAGAAATGAATTTTAAAATTTTAGAAGAAAGTATAGAAGAAAAAGAAAAATTTAAAGAAAAAGAAATAAAAACTATGTTTAAAAAAGTTATATTTTCTGCTATATTTGGTATACCATTATTATTTATTGCTATGGCTCCTATGATAAAAGGATTAGATAAGCTAGTACCTAGTTTTATAAATATGAATAATAATCCTTTAAATTATGCTATAATTCAACTTATATTAACTATTCCTATAATGATAATAGGTCATAAATTTTATACAAATGGTTTTAAATTATTTTTTAAAGGTAAGCCAAATATGGACTCTCTTATAGCTATAAGTACAACAGCAGCATTTTTATATAATTTATATAATACCATAAATATAATAAAGGGAAATAGCCATTTTGTTCATTCTCTTTATTATGAAACAGTAGGTATGATTATAGTTTTAATATTATTAGGTAAATATTTAGAAACTATTTCAAAAGGTAAAACATCTGATGCTATTAAAAAGTTAATGGGATTAGCTCCTAAATATGCTACTATATTAAACAATGGAAAAGAAGAAAAAATATCAATAGATGAAGTTTTAGTAAATGATATTGTTATTGTTAAACCTGGTGAAAAAATAGCTGTTGATGGAATTGTTATAGAAGGTGAAACTTATATTGATGAGGCAATGTTGACTGGTGAAAGTATACCTGTTAAAAAAATAAAAGATAGTCAAGTTTTTGCAGGTTCTATAAATAAAAATGGTTATATAAAGTTTAAAGCTACTAAAACTTCAAAAGATACTACTTTAGCTAATATTATAAAAATTGTAGAAGATGCTCAAACTAAAAAAGCTCCTATTGCTAAAATTGCTGATATTGTTTCTGGTTATTTTGTACCAGTTGTTTGTATAATAGCATTTATTTCTAGTGTTATATGGTTTTTTGTAACTAAAGATTTAGAATTTTCTTTAAAAATATTTGTATCTGTTTTAGTTATAGCTTGTCCTTGTGCATTAGGTCTTGCTACTCCTACTGCTATAATGGTTGGTACTGGTAAAGGGGCTGAAAATGGTATACTTATAAAAAGTGGAGAAGCTTTAGAAACTGCTTATAAATTAGATACTGTTGTATTAGACAAAACGGGCACTATAACAGAGGGGAAACCAGTAGTAACTAATATTATATGTAAAGATATAGATGAAAATGAATTGTTAAAATTAGTAGCTTCTGTTGAAAAAATGTCTGAACACCCTTTGGGAGATGCTATAGTAAAAGATGCAATAAACAAAAATATAGATTTATATGATAATGTAGAAGATTTTAAAGTAAAGGTTGGATTTGGTGTCCAAGCTAAAATAGATGGTAAAAATATTTCTATTGGTAATAAAAAACTTTTAGATAGTTTAAATATAGATTTAACAAGTATGGAAGAAAAATTTATAAATTTAGCTAATGAAGGTAAAACCCCTATGTATATTGCTATTAATAATCAAATTAAAGGGATAATAGCAGTAGCAGACCCTATAAAAGAGAATAGTAAAGAGGCAATAGAAAAATTATCTAGTATGGGACTTAATATATTTATGATAACAGGTGATAATAAAAAAACAGCAGAAACTATAGCTAATCAAGTAAATATTAAAAATGTTTTTGCTGAAGTATTACCAGTAGATAAAGCTAACTATGTTGAAAATCTTCAGAAAGAAGATAAAAAAGTTGCTATGGTTGGTGATGGTATAAATGATGCCCCTGCATTAGTAAAATCTGATTTAGGTATAGCTATTGGTTCTGGTACAGATATTGCAATAGAATCTGCAGATATTGTTCTTATTAAAAATGATTTAAAAGGTGTTTATAATGCTATAAAATTAAGTAAGAAAACTATAATTAATATTAAACAAAATTTATTTTGGGCATTTATTTATAATATTATAGGTATACCTGTTGCTTGTGGTATTTTATATATTTTTGGAGGACCTTTATTAAATCCTATGATAGGGGCATTAGCTATGAGTTTAAGCTCTGTTTCTGTTCTTTTAAATGCTCTTAGATTAAGAAAATTCAAATAATATAATAAAAATATCTAATAATTTAATTTATATTGAATATTATATAAAACTATAATATAATTAAATAAAAACTAATTTATTAACTTATTTAATAAGTTAGTTTTTATAGTATAATAATGAGGTAAATTTTATGTTAAAAAAAAGTAATGATTTAATTATAAAAGAAAAAATTTTGTCTATGATATTAGGAGGAATTGTTGGTGATGTTTTAGGAGTACCTTTTGAATTTAAGAAAAGGGATAGCTTTAAAATTACTGAAATGGTAGGAAATGGTACACATAATCAACCATTAGGTACTTATTCTGATGATACTTCTTTAACAATGTGTTTAATTGAAAATATTATTGAAAATGGTGATGAAAATACATTATTAGAAAAGTTTAAACTATATTTAGAGGAAGGTTATTGGACACCTTTTGGTAAATGTTTTGACATAGGTATTACTACAAGACGAGCAATTCAAAAATATAAAAAGGGAATAATTGCTAATAAATGTGGTTCTAATAGTGAATATGATAATGGAAATGGTGCTTTAATGAGAATTTCTCCATTAGTACCTATAATAAATAAAAGAAACACGAATTCTATTTTTAAATATAATAATTATGTAAAATATAAAATAGATTTAGTTAAAAGTATATGTGAAATAACTCATAGACACCCACGCTCAACTTTAGCTTGTATTATCTACATAGAATTTATGAATAGTTTATTTGACAATATAGATAAATTTATAGCATATGAAAAAACTAAAAAAATTATTAAAAGTTATTTTAATAAAAAAGATTTTTTAGGTAAAGATGAGTTTAAAAAAGAATTTAATCATTTTCATAGAATTTTAGGAAATAATATTTATACTTATAATATAAATGAAATATATTCAACAGGATATGTTATACATAGTTTAGAGGCTGCTATGTGGTGTTTTTTAAAATATGATAATTATAAAGATACTGTTTTTAATGCTATAAATTTAGGTGATGATACAGATACAATAGGTTTTATAACTGGAACTATGGCTGG
>CALWDX010000065.1 GCA_944376805.1 uncultured Clostridia bacterium | reverse complement strand
AAAATTTAAGTTATTATTACTATTGCATTTTTAAAATAAAAGTTTATAATATGTAAATATAAAATGTAATGGATTACATTTTTTAAAATAAATAAAGTGAGGTATAAAATGAGTACTATTAAAGATGTTGCACAACTTGCAAATGTTTCTGTTGCTACTGTTTCTAGAGTTTTAAATAATGAAAATAATGTAAAAGAAAAAACTAAAGAAAAAGTACTAAAAGCAGTTAAAGAATTAAATTATACACCAAATTTACTTGCTAGAAATTTAAGGCATTCTAATACAAAATGTGTACTTGTTTTACTGCCAACTATATCTAATCAGTTTTATTCTACAATAATAAAAGATATAAATAGTGTTGTAGAAAAAGAAGGATATAACCTTATGATATCTATTACAGAGTTAGATAAAAAAAAAGAAGAAGCTTATATAGAATTGTTAAAGACAAAAAGAGTTGATGGCATTATTTTATTTGCTCCACAAATATCTAAAAAGAAACTAAATAATATAGCTCAAAACTATCCTATAATACAATGTAGTGAATATTTAGAAAATACAAATACTACTATAATTACTATTGACAATAAAAAAGCTGGTTTTGATGCTACAAAATATTTAATAAATTTAGGGCATAAAAATATTGCTATACTTACAAGCGAAAAACCTTACACTTCAGCTATACTTAGAGAAAAAGGTTACAGAGAAGCCTTAAAAAAAAGTAAAATAAAAATAGATGAAAATAATATAATAAAAACAGATTATACCTATAAATCGACAATGGAAGAAACTGAAAAATTATTAAATAGAGAAAATCCACCAACTGCTATATTTACAATATCAGACAGTATGGCTATTGGTGCTATAAAAGCTATAAAAAAACAAGGTAAGATAGTAGGAAAAGATATAGACATTATTGGGTTTGATGATACAATTATATCAAAAATATCAGACCCAGATATAACAACAATATCTCAACCAAGGTTTAAAATGGGAGAATTAGCTATGAAATCTATTTTAGAAAAAATAAATGATAATAACTCCCCTAACAAATTCATAACTTTAGAACATACTCTTGTAGTAAGAAATTCTACAAGGCTAAATTTATAAATAATAATATTAAAGGAGATATTAAATTATGGAAAGAACAGTAAAAGTAGGTATTATTGGTTGTGGTGGAATTGCTAATGGTAAACATATGCCTTCATTAAAAAAATTAAAAAATGTAGAATTAGTAGCTTTTTGTGATATTATACAAGAAAGAGCAGAAAAAGCAGCTAAAGAATATGGTGTAGAAGGTGCTAAAGTTTATACAGATTATAAAGAACTTTTAAAAGATGAACAAATTGAAGTAGTACATGTTTGTACTCCTAATCACTCACATAGTTTTATTACTATTGATTCTTTAGAAGCTGGTAAAAATGTTATGTGTGAAAAACCTATGGCAAAAACAACTAAAGAAGCTATGGATATGATAGAAGCATCTAAAAGAACTGGTAAAAAACTTACTATAGGTTATCAAAATAGATATAGAGCAGATAGTACATATTTAAAAAGAGCTTGTGAAAATGAAGAACTTGGGGAAATTTATTATGCAAAAGCTCACGCTATTAGAAGAAGAGCTGTTCCTACTTGGGGTGTATTTTTAAATGAAGAAGAACAAGGTGGTGGGCCATTAATTGATATTGGTACTCACGCTTTAGACTTAACTCTTTGGATGATGAACAACTATAAACCTAAAATGGTTGTAGGTAGTGTTTATAAAAAATTAGGCAACCAAACAGAAACAGGTAATGCTTGGGGTGATTGGAACCCAGAAGAATATACAGTAGAAGATTCAGCTTTTGGCTTTATTACTATGGAAGATGGTTCTACTATTGTTTTAGAATCTAGTTGGGCTTTAAATAGTCTTGATGTAGATGAAGCTAAAACTACTTTATGTGGTACTAAAGCTGGTGCAGATATGAAAGATGGACTTAGAATAAATGGCGTAAAATACAATAGACAATATATTGAAAAACCAGATTTAAATGTAGGTGGTGTTGCTTTCTATGATGGTGAAGCCGAAAGAGAAGCAGATATAGAAGCAAGACTTTGGATAGATGCTGTTATTAATGATAAAGAAGTTGTTGTTAAACCAGAAGAAGCTATGGTTGTTACTCAAATTTTAGAGGCTATTTATAAATCAGCTGAAACAGGAAAACCAGTATTTTTTAATGAATAATAAAAAATAAATTTTGAAAGAAAATTAGGTGATAAAATGAAATTAGGAATGATTAATTGGATAGACGAAGAACATTTTCAAGATGTATCTAATAGAAATTTAGAATGTTTAGAAATTTGTGTTAATGATAGAGATAAAGAATTTTTTGAAAAACTTGAAACTACTAAAGAATTATCTAAAAAATATAATATAGCTATAGCCTCTGTTGGTAGATGGGGCAGTGATAGAATTTTAAAAACTGGTGAATTAAATCAAGAAGAACTTGAAATAGAATATAAATTAATAGATGCTTGTGTAGAATTAAAATCCCCTGTTTATGTTACTGGTTGTAATTATATAGAAGACTTTTCTTATTATGAAAATATAACTTTTGCTATTAAATATTTTGAAAAATTATTAGAATATACAAAAGATAAAAATGTAAAAATTGCTACATATAATTGTAGATGGAACAATTTTATACATTCTGACCCTGCCTGGACTTTAGTACACGGATATTTAAAAGATTTATGTATTAAATATGACACTTCTCATTGCATTTATGATGGTGGTGATTATTTATCTGAAACTAAAAAATGGGGTAATAGATTTGCTCATGTTCATATTAAAGGTGCTTTAATTGTAGATGATGAAAGATATGATGACCCTCCAGCTGGTTTAGACCAAACAGACTGGAATTCATTTATTGGTATGTTATATTCTGGTGGATATGATGGTGTACTTAGTATTGAACCACATTCTCCTTTATGGCAAAATGAACTTGGTAGTAAAGGTATAGATTATACTATAAAATTTATTAAAAATCTTATGATATTATAAAGAGGTGTATATTTATGGTTAAATTAGCATTACAATTATATACATTAAGGGAAGAATGTAAAAAAGATTTTATTAAAACTTTAGAAAAAGTAACTAATTTAGGTTTTGAAGGAGTAGAATTTGCAGGTTTTTATGACATAGATGCAAATACTATGAAAGAAAATTTAGATAGACTTAATTTAAAAGCAGTAGCAAGTCATACTCCTTATGAAGATATAATAGAAAAAAGTGATGAAGTTATAAATTATAATAAAACAATAGGCAATAAAAATATTGTTTGTCCTTATTATAATATTAAAACTAAAGAAGATTTAGAAAAGCTTTCAAATGGTTTAAAAAGTGTTATAAATAAATATAATGAAAATGGTATGGAGTTATTTTACCATAATCACGACCACGAATTTATAAAAATTGAAAATAAATATGCACTAGATATATTAGCAGAAAATTTAGATAACAAATTAAATTTAGAATTAGATACTTTTTGGGTATATACAGCAAATGTAGATATTATAAATTATTTAGAAAATAATAAGTATGTAAAATTAATACATTTAAAAGATGGTATTAATAAAGATACTAAAGCTTTAGGTGAAGGTAATGCACCTGTAAAAGAAGTATTTGAAAAAGCAAAACAATTAGGCTTAGAATGGGCAATAGTTGAAAATGATACACCTTCTCCAAATGGTATTGAAGATGTTACAAGAAGTATGAAATATATAAAAGAAAATTTATTATAGTTAAAAAGGAGGCTTAAAAATGAAATTAGGTGTTTTTACTTGTTTATTAGGCGATAAATCTTTAGATGAAGCATTATCTTATTTTTCAGAAAAAGGTATACAAATGGTTGAAATAGGTTGTGGAGGTTATCCTGGTAAATCTCATGCAGACCCTGAAATATTATTAAATGATGATAAAGCACTAGAAGAATTTAAAAATACTATTAAAAAATATAATCTTGAAATAAGTGCTTTAAGTTGCCACGGAAACCCTGTTCACCCTCAAAAAGATATTGCACAAGCTTTTGATAAAGATATAAGAAATTGTATTTTACTTGCAGAAAAATTAGGTATTACACAAATAAATACTTTTTCAGGTTGTCCTGGTGACCATGAAGGTGCAAAATATCCTAACTGGGTAACTTGTCCTTGGCCAGATGACTTTTTAACTATTTTAGAATATCAATGGAATGAAGTTTTAATTCCTTATTGGAAAGATTTAGTTAAATTTGCTAAAGAACATGGTGTAAATAAAATAGCTTTAGAACTTCACCCTGGTTTTAGTGTTTATAACACACATTCTTTATTAAAATTAAGAGAAGCAGTAGGAAAAGAAATTGGGGCTAATTTAGACCCTAGTCATTTAATTTGGCAAGGTATGGATCCTGTTGCAGTTATAAGAGAACTTAAAGATGCAATATTCCATTTCCACGCAAAAGACACAAAAATAGATATATATAATACTGCTAAAAATGGTGTTTTAGATACTCAACATTATGGTGATGTTATTAATCGTTCTTGGGTATTTAGAAGTGTTGGATATGGTAATGAATATTCTAAATGGAAAGATATTATTTCAAATTTAAGACTTGTAGGTTATGACTATGCTATTAGTATTGAACACGAAGATAGTTTAATGAGCCAAAATGAAGGTTTAACAAAAGCAGTAGAATTTTTAAAAGAAGTTATCACATTTGAAGGTACAGGAGAAATGTGGTGGGCTTAATTAATTTCAGAAAAGAGGAAAATTTATGTCATATAAATTAGTTATAGTTGGTTATGGTGGTATTGGTGCTTGGCATCACGAAAATATTAAAGCACATATACCTAATATTGAAGTTATTGGTGCTTATGATATTAGAGAAGAAATGCTTGAAAAAGCAAAAGAAAATGGGATAAAAGCTTATTCTAGTTTAGAAGAAGTTTTAGAAGATAAAGATATTGATATAGTAACAATAGCTACACCTAATAATTTTCATAAAGATATTGCAATTAAATGTCTTAAAAGTGGTAAAAATGTTATTTGTGAAAAACCAGTAACAATGAATAAAAAAGAATTAGAAGAAATTATTCAAGTACAAAAAGAAACAGGTAAATTATTTTCTATACACCAAAATAGAAGATGGGATAAAGATTACCATATAATTAAAAAAATACTAGAAGATAAAACTTTAGTTAATCCTTATTATATAGAAACTAGAGTACAAGGTTCAAGAGGACCTTTACACGGTTGGAGAGGTATTAAAGAAAATGGTGGTGGTATGCTTTATGACTGGGGTATACATTTAATAGACCAAATATTAGACCTTTTCCCACAGAATAAAGTAATTGAAATTTATGCTAATTTATTTTCTATACATTGTAAAGAAGTAGATGATAACTTTAAATTAATGATGAAATTAGATAATAATGTAAATGTACTAATCGAAGTTGCTACAAATTGCTTTATAACTCAACCTAGATGGCATATGTGTTGTGAAGATGGTACTGCTATTGTTGAAGACTGGAGCTGTAAAGGTAAAATAGTTAAATTAAATAATAACCAAGAATTAGTATGGGATGATGTTATTGTTTATACAGAAGCAGGACCTACTAGAACTATGGCACCTAGACCAGTAGAAACAACTGATGAAATAAATCTTCCTAATGTTGACCCTAAATGGAGTAGTTTTTATCTTAATATAATTGATGTATTAGATAATAAAACAGAACTTATTGTAAAACCAGAGCAATGCTTAAGAACTATGGAAATAATAGATTATATTTTTGAGGCTAATCAAAAGGGACAAAAAGTTAATTGTAATATATAAACTTAATATTTATAATAAAAAAAGATAAAGTTTTAATTTTTTAACTTTGTCTTTTTATTATATTTATTTATAAAAATTTAATTATATTATATATATTTATAAATATTAAAACTATCAAAACTATTATGAAAAATTTTTGTGTTTTGCTATTATCCATTTTTTTAGATATTTTACTTCCTATTAAAGCTCCAAAAATACCTCCTAAACACATAAAAATAAGCATACCATATTGAAATTTTGGAACTCCTACATAAAATGTTAATAATAAACTAGATAACTGTGAAAAAAATACTACTATTAAAGATGATAAAGCAGTCTGTTTAGCTTCTAAAGAATAAAAATAATATATAATAGCAATATTTAAAGGACCTCCACCTATACCTAAAAATGAAGATATAATACCAAGGAAACAACCTAAAATTATAGTTAATATTTTCGATTTTATATTTTTAGATTTTAATTTACTTTTCAAAAACATATAAACTAAAATAAAAATATTTATTAAAAATAATAAAATAGATTGAACTAAACCTACTATATTATTTTGAAAATTTTTCACTATAATATCAAATATTTGTTTCCCTATTATACCTCCTATACTTGCACCTAATCCAATAAAAATAGGAATAATAACATTTAATTTTACATTTTGTTTTCTACTTTTATATAATGATACAATAGACATAGATAAAACAGTACAACCTGATAAAAAACTAAGTGTTGACATATTCATAATCCCTAAACTATCTATAATAGGCTTTATTATTATACCTCCACCTATACCACTAATAGCACCTATTATACAAGCTATTAAACATACAAAAAATAATATTATTTCCATAACAAGCTCCTATTTATTATCAACATATTTCATATAGTTTACAACCATTAAAGCAAGTTTAAAAGTTAAAGCATCATCAAAAGTTTTTATATCAAGACCTGTTGTTTTTTGTATTTTTTCTAATCTATATACTAAAGTATTTCTATGTATATAGAGTTTTCTAGCTGTTTCTGATATATTTAAACTATTTTCAAAAAATTTGTGTATTGTAGTTAATGTTTCTTCATCAAATGTATCTGGTAAATTTTCTTGGAAAATTTCATTCATAAATATTTTACATAAATTTATAGGTAATTGATATATTAATCTACCTATACCAAGTGTATCATATCCTATAATGTTTCTTTCATTATAAAATATATCTCCTACTTCCATAGACATTTTAGCCTCTTTATAAGATTTTGAAATATGTTTCAAATCATTTACAATAGTTCCATAAGAAATTTTAGCTTTTACCATAATTTCAGTATTAAACATATCTACTAAAATATTAGCTACTTTTTCTACTTCTTTATAACAAATATCTTCCCCTATATCTTTTATTATTATAATACTTTTTTCATCAATAGCAGTTATATAATCCCTATCATTTTCAGCAAATATATGTTTTATCATTTCTAAAGAACCACTATCTTTATCTTCATAAGTTTTTATAATCATAACAACTCTATTAGCATTATTTTCTATATCTAATTTTTTAGCACGGTTATATATATCTACTAAAAGCATATTATCTAGTAATAAGTTTTGAATAAAACTATTTTCATCTAACCTTTCTCTATATGCTATTATTAAATTTTTTAATTCACTAACACATATTTTACCTATCATATAACAGTCTTCAGAAGACCCTTTTGTTATAACTACATAATTTAAAGAAGTATCATCTATTACTTTAAAAAAATTACAATCCCCTATTGCTTGCATTTCTGCCATAGAATTAAAAAAATCTATAATATAATCTTTTGAAATATCATCTGTTTTAAATGTAGTAGCACATATTTCTCCTTTTATATTTGCTACACATAAATCTACTTTACTTATAATTTTTAAATCATCTATTACTTTTTTTATAATTTTATTACTAATCAAATTTTTCTCTCCTTAAACTATTAATATATATATTAAATAAATTAAAATTACTAACTTATTCTTTGCATATCATCTACATAAATAAATTTACTAAGTGCTTTTCCTATAAAATAACATAAAAATATTAAAATAATATATATTAAAGCATATGTCCAATTTTTATCATTGTATATATTATTAGTTGGTAAATAAATAAGAATACATAATATAGGATAGATTATATTACTTTTTAAATTAATAGCATAAAATATTATAGACATAATACATACTAAAAATATAAAAGCTGTTAAAAATATACTTAATTTTATATTAGTAATAAATAAAGGTAAAATATAAAAAGATACAATAATTGGAATAAAATAAATGCATTCTCTTTTACTAATTTTCATAAATAAAGCTCCCAAAACATTAATATTTATAATTTTTATATTTGATAAAAAGGTATAGATTATATGTATAATCTCAAAAACATATAAAACTATACCTATTAAAAATTATCTCATATTATTAGTTTTTGGTTCTTCATAAGTTTCACCAAATGTTTCAACTGTAACTTTAACCATTTTTTGTTCTTCTCTTGGCCTATCAGAAAAGTCTGTTGTAACAGTTGCAATTTTATCTACATTTTCTATACCTTCTATAACTTCACCAAAACTAGCATAAGAACCATCTAAATGAGGTGCATCTTGATGCATAATGAAAAATTGAGAACCAGCAGAATTAGGGTGTTGAGCACGAGCCATAGATATAACCCCTCTTTTATGTTTTAAATTATTTTCAAATTTATTTAAAGCAAATTCACCATCTATTCCATAACCTGGACCACCCATTCCATTTTTATCAGGACAACCACCTTGTATCATAAAACCTTCTATTACTCTATGAAAAATTAATCCATCATAAAAACCTTTATTTATAAGACTAATAAAATTATTTACTGTATTAGGAGCAACATCTGGCATAAGCTCTACTTTAATAATATCACCATTTTCCATTTCTATTGTAACAATAGGACTTTTACTCATTTTAAATTTCCTCCAAATTTTTTTCTATTTTTTATTTATATATTACATTTATTTTATATGTATGTCAATACTTGTTAAATTTTAATTATAGTATTAACAATTAATAAACTGTATTTTTTCTATTTTCTTTCTAATTCTTTGTATAGCATTATCAATAGATTTTTCATCTTTTTCAAGTTTTTTAGCTATTGTTGCATAACTTCTTCCTTTTAAATAAAGGTTTAAAACTTTCTTTTCTAAACAACTTAAATTTTCATTTATTTGTTGTTGTAATGTTTTTACATTTTCTTTATCAATAACTATTTCTTCCGGATTTAAAATTTTACTTTCTTCTAATTTATCAATATATGTAGTTTCATTGTCTTCTTCATAAGCAAGCATATTTAAAGATAAATAAGAATTAAGTGGTAAATGTTTTTTTCTGTTAGCAGTTTTTATAGCAGTCATAACCTGCCTATCTATACAAATTTTAGCAAAAGTTTGAAAGCTAGCATCTGTTTTTTTATAATCTCTTATAGCTTTGTAAAGTCCTATCATTCCCTCTTGAATAATATCTTCTGTATCTGCACCTATCATAAAATAAGCTCTTGACCTTATTTTTACAAGATTTTTATATTTAGTTATTAAATACTCTGTTGCATTACTATCCCCATTTTTTATAATATCCAAAAGTTCTTCATCTGTATAATTTTCATACATATTTTTCTTCCTCTTTATTTTATTATATTAATAAAAGACCCTTTTAAAGAGCCTTTTAAATGTAAAAAATATAAGCAAGTCTATAAGCCGAGTTCTGTATTTGATGGTCATCTATCTAGTGCTACTGTTACCAGTAACCTCTTGCGAACTTTTTATGAAACAGGCGAGCAACCTATATGTTTCAATGTTCTTGCACCAGGTGGGGTTTACAGAGCCCCTTTTGTCGCCAAAAGGGCGGTAAGCTCTTACCTTACCTTTCCATCCTTACCTAAAAATAGGCGGTTTATTTCTGTTGCACTTTCCTTAGAGTCGCCTCCACTGGACGTTATCCAGCACCCTTGCTCTATGGAGCTCGGACTTTCCTCATACTAAAAGTATGCGACCATCTGACTTACTTATATTGCTTAAATA
>CALWDX010000064.1 GCA_944376805.1 uncultured Clostridia bacterium | reverse complement strand
TCTATCTTTTACCAATATCTTTTCTATAAAAACTATCTTTAAAATGTACTATATTAAGTGCATTATAAGATTTTTCTAAAGCCTTATCAAGATTTTCACCTTTAGCCATAACACCTAATACTCTACCACCATTATTGACAATTTTATTATCTTTAATACTTGTACCAGCGTGATAAATAAATACATCTTCTAATTTTTTAACTTCATCTAAACCAATTATTTCGTGTCCTTTTTCATAACTATCAGGATAACCACCAGATGCTAATATTACACAAGATGTAGCAAAACTTTCCCACTCTATATTTAAAGTATCAAGTGTTTTATTTAAACAAGCATCTATTATATCAACTAAATCTGTTTTAAGTCTAGGTAATACAACTTGTGTTTCAGGGTCACCAAATCTTGCATTGTATTCTATAACTTTTGGACCTTGTTCTGTGAGCATAAGGCCAAAGAATAAAACACCAACAAACTCTCTATCTTCTTTAGCTAATGCTTCAATAGTAGGTTTAAAAATAGTATCCATAGCTAGTTTAGCTATATCTTCTGTATAATATTTGCTAGGAGAAATAGTACCCATACCACCAGTATTAGGTCCTTCATCATTATCAAAAGCTCTTTTATGGTCTTGTGCTGATACCATAGGAACAATAGTTTTTCCATCACAAAAACATAATATAGAAACCTCTTTACCTGTCATAAATTCTTCTATAACTACATTTTCACCAGACTGTCCAAACTTTTTATTTACCATAATATCTTTAAGATTTTCTTTAGCCTCTTCTAATGTTTTACATATTAAAACACCTTTACCTAAAGCAAGGCCATCTGCTTTTATAACAATAGGAGGATTTAAAGTTTCTATATAACTAAGTGCATTTTCATAATTAGAAAAAGTTTCATAACTAGCAGTAGGTATATTATACTTCTTCATAAGCTCTTTAGAAAATGCTTTACTACCTTCTATTATAGATGCTCTTTTATTAGGACCAAATATTTTAAGTCCATTTTCTTCAAATTTATCTACAATACCAGCTACAAGAGTATCATCCATAGCAGCAATAGTCATATCTATATTGTTATTTTTTGCAAAGTTTACAAGTAAATCAAATTCCATAGGTGATATATTAACATTTTCTGCCAATTCACTAATTCCAGGATTACCTGGAGCACAATATATTTCTTCTACTTTTTCAGATTTAGATAATTTATGTACAATAGCGTGTTCTCTACCGCCACCACCAACTACAAGAACTTTCATTTATATCCTCCTAACAATATTATCTACTATTTTTATTTGTTTGTTTAAAATAAGATTTATAGCTTGTGGTAATATTATCCACTCTGCCTCTTCCATTACTCTTTTTTGTAAAGTTTCTGCTGTATCATTATCATTTACAAAAACTTCTTTTTGTATAATAATAGGTCCACAATCTGCTTCTTCTGTTACAAAATGAACAGTAGCACCTGTTATTTTACAACCACGAGCTAAAACACTTTCGTGTACTTTAATACCATAATAACCTGCACCAGAAAATGCTGGTATTAAAGAAGGATGTATATTAATTATTTTATTTTCAAAATTATTTACAAAATTTTCTGAAAGTATAACCATAAAACCTGCTAAAATAATTAAATCTAATTCTTTTGATTTTAAATGTTCAATTAAAGCATTTTCATATAACTGCTTATTTTCAAAATCTTTTATTTTTAAAACTTTTGTTTCTATATTATTATTTTTTGCTCGTTGTAAAGCAAAAGCATCTTCTTTATTACTTACAACTGTTTCTATTTTAGCATCTTTTATAATACCATTATTTATACTATCAATAATAGCTTGTAAATTTGTACCACCACCAGAAACTAAAACTCCTATTTTAAACATATTTCTATTCCTTCTCCTTTTGTAACATTACCTATAACAAAAGCATCTTCATTAAGTTCTTTTAAACAAGCTAATGTTTTATCAACATCATTTTTATCTACTGCTAAAACAAGACCTATACCCATATTAAATGTTTTGTACATATTCATTTTATCTACATTACCTTTTTTCATAATAAGTTCAAAAATAGGTAAAACTGGGAAAGAACCATCTTCTATATTAACTTTAAGACCTTCTGGCATCATTCTTGGTATATTTTCTACAAATCCACCACCAGTTATATGGCTTATACCTTTTATATTAACTTTTTTAATAAGTTCTAAAATAGTCTTTACATATATTTTAGTAGGAGTAAGAAGAGCCTCACCTAAAGTTTGACCTAATTCTTCTATATATTCATTTACATTTTCTTTATTAGGATTAAATATTTTTCTTACTAGAGAATATCCGTTTGAATGTATACCACTAGAGCTAACACCTATTAAAATATCTCCATCTTTTATTTTTTTACCATCAATAACATTAGCATTATCTAATATACCAACAGTAAAACCAGCAAGGTCATATTCATCTTCTGGATAGAAACCAGGCATTTCTGCTGTTTCACCACCTATAAGCGAACAACCAGCCATAACACACCCTTTAGATACACCTTCAACTATTTTTGCTATTTTTTCTGGGTAATTTTTACCACAAGCAATATAGTCTAAGAAAAATAAAGGTTCTGCACCACTACAAACAATATCATTAACACACATAGCAACAGCATCTATACCAATAGTATCGTGTTTATCTGTTAAAAAAGCTAATTTTAATTTTGTGCCAACACCATCTGTACCAGAAACTAATACAGGTTCTTGCATATTTTTAGCTTTTTCAATAGAAAATAAACCTCCAAAACCTCCTATATCTGTTAATACTTCTTTTCTAAATGTAGATTTAACAGATTCTTTCATAAGTTCTACTGATTTGTAACCTGCTTCTACATCAACACCTGCTGATTTGTAATCCATTTGTTTATCCTCCTAAAAATAGTATAAATACAAAAATATAATATCATAAAATGTTATATTTTTCAAATATTAATTAAATCTTTTTTACACTAAAAAATAAATTTTTACATAAATCTATATCATTTTTATTTCCAATTGTACAAATACTATTTTGTTTTAAGCTATTGCTAAACATTTCAAAATAATTTTTTATATCTTTTACACTAGCATTTAAAATTTGTTGTTTTTGAATATATAATTCTTTTTCATTTATTTCTTTAAAATACCTACTTATTGCTATTTGATTTATTTCATAATCTTTTAAAGGTCTATCTAATATATTTATAGTTCCTATTTTATACATATGAAGTTCTTTTTCAGTAATATTTAATCCTTGTATATAATTAGGTATATTATTAAAATTATTATAAGTTTTTAAAATATTTGGGTCACTATAAGAATTTAAAACCATAAGGCCATTTTCTGATATAGAAATATCACCACCATAAGCCCCACCTTCTGTTCTTATTTTGTACCACATATAATCACTTTGTATTATTCTTTGTAAAAGACTTAAATATCCTGTATATTTAAAATTTTCTTTATCTAAAAAGATAGCTTTAGTATTATAATTGATATCTAACGAAATATAAAATGCTTCATTTTTTACAGTTGATTTATCTTTTAAAACTATATTTTTTATTTTTTTAACATTAAATATTTCCAATCTTTCAATATTATTAATAATACTATTTTTTATACTACTATTACAACCTATTCCAAAATAAATATTTTTTATATTAAATATATTATTTTTTATATATAATAAGTTTTCTATAATAGCTTCCATATTTTCATCAATATTTTTACATAAATTTTTTAACCAATAATAAAATTCCAAGCCTTCAACATTTTCTATATATAAACTTTTCTCACAAATATAACTTTTAGCCCTTTTTATAGAATATTGTTTTGGGTCTTTCAAAATATCAAGTTCACATTTATATAAAAATTCTAAAATAAATTTTTTAATTTTTTCTCTATCTTTAAAAAGAGTATTTTTAAAAATTTCATTTATTATTATAAAGGCTTCTTTAATATTTTTATTTAAAATTCTAGCAGAAAATCCTAAAGTATTAAAAAAATCATTATCTTTTAAAGATGTAGCACCATTATATGTACTAGCACCACCTATTAAAATATTAATAGCCTGTTCTAATTTTTCACTTGTATAATTTTTAGTATCAAGTCTACCTAATAAATATGTATATATACTTATATATTTACCGTGAACTTTACTAAAATGAGAAATATCTATTATCATATTAAAATATGATATTTCAGAATTTATATTATTATATATTAAAGGTCTTTTTAAAACATTTAATACTTCTGTATTAATTCTAATTATATCTTTTTCTATATCTTTTATATTAAGTGGTGGTATCTTTGCTAAATCTTCTATTTTATCTTTTTCATTTTGATAATCTATTAATTCTTTTGTATTTTCTTCATAATTTTTATTATCAATTTTTTTCTGTTCAGTAGGTTTTAAAATACAATAAACAGCATTTTTATTATTTATTATGTTTTCCATTAAAAGATTTTTAAAATTTATATTTCTGATTTGTTGTATAAGATTATCAAATTTTAAATTTTCAAAATCATATTTTCCATAAATCATATTTTTAAGAAGTGTTATATTATAAAATAAACCTTGAGGTTTATAACCAAAATCTTTTTCTTTAAAATAAAATTCATTTGTAGCAATTCCACCTTCTATTAACTTTTCATCTATATTTATATTTTTTATAGTATTTTCTAATATTTCTTTAAATCTATATATATTATTTTCTTTAGTACCTTCTATTAATATAGTATAAACAGGCTCTAACATATCATCATCTATATAACTTGTAACATCTGTACATATACCTTCATCTACAAGTGCCTTTTTAAGTATTCCTTCTTGATTTTCTGTTAATATATCTGATAAGATATCAAAAGCTATATTTTTAGCTTCATCATTAGAAAAATTAAGTTTAAAACTAGCTTGTATATAATTTTTTTCTCTTTCTAAATCTTCTTCAATTTCATAAAAGTCTTCAAAAATTATAGGTTCTGTTAAATTTCTACTTTTATTTATAATAATTTCATCATTTTTATCAAATTTTGATAAATATTCTCTATTCAAATATTCTAAATAATAATTTATATCTAAATCACCATAAAAGTAAATTATACTATTAGAAGGTGTATAATATTGTTTATATGTTTTTATAAATTCATCATATGTAAGATTAGTAATATAATCAGGGTGTCCTCCTGAATCATAATTATAACCATTATTAAAAAGTTTTTCTTTTACTTTAAAATCTATAATAACATCTGGTGTAGAATATTCACCTTTCATTTCATTATAAACAACACCATTTACTTCTTCATTATTATAATGCCAACCTTCTTGTAAAAATATTCCTTTTTTATCTTCTATTAAAGGGAAAAATACTGCATCTAAATATACATCTAATAACTTAAAATAGTCTTTATCATTATAACTAGCTATTGGATATAATGTTTTATCTGCAAAAGTTATGGCATTTAAATATGTATTTATAGTACATTTATCTAATTGATTAAAAGGTTCTTTTAAGGGGTATTTTTTAGAACCACATAAAACACAATGCTCTAAAATATGAAATACACCTGTATTATTTTTAGGTATTGTTTTAAAAGCTATAGAAAAAACTTTATTCTTATCTTTATTTTTTATATATACTATTTTTGCACCTGTTTTAGTATGTTCATATAAAAATCCCTCACCTATATTTTCTATATGTTCATTTTTTAACAAATTATAAACCATTTTTCTCTCCTATTTATTTTCATCATAGTATTTTTTAAGCTACCAATTAAAATTGGTAGCTTATTACTTAATTTTATTTTTTGCATCATTATATTCTTTTAGTTGTTCTTCATTAAAACCATTAGAATTTATGCTATTTATAACATTTTTAGCATCTGTTTTTTGACCTTTTTTATATAAATTTAATTCTTGTTCTACTTTTTGATAATTAACTTATATATTTTCTTTGTCTATATAAGATTGTAATTGTTTTTTTATTTCCTCATTTTCCTTTTGTAGAACTTTTATATTTTCATCTTTTTGTAAAATAATATTATCTTCTTGTTGCTTTTCCAAAGTTATTTTATTATTCAATTTTTCTACTTCAGACATTTTTCTATTTATATAATCAGGTATAAATAAAAAATACATACATAAACCACACAATAAAATACCAAAAACAAAAGAAAAGAAAGCTATATAACTATTATTTCTAGAATTTATTTTACTATATTCTTCATCTTCATCTATTGTTTCTATCATACCATTATATGTATATTCTTCAACTAACGTTTCTTCTTTATTTTTTTTCTTCTTACCTTCAATTTCTTGTATATATTTTAATGTTAATTTATTGTTTTTATCTAAAATTAAAATTTTATTTAATATTTTTAAAGCTTTATTATATTTTTTTTGTATTATATAACAAAAAGATAATAAATTCAAAGCATCTATAAAATGTGGATTTAATTCTAAAGCTTTTTTTAATCTTATAACTGCTAAATCATCATCTTTATTTTTTAAATATTTAATAGCTTGATTATATAGTCTAACAGCATCATCTAATTTTTCAAATTTTCTAATATTTTGATTAAATAATTCTAAATAGTAAAAAGCTTTATTATTATTTTCATTTTTATTAATATTTGAACTAAGTATCCATTGTTTAACAGCATCACCTAGTCTACCTACTTGATAATATAAAAGACCTAATAAGTTTCTAGCTTCTGTATTATTTTTATTAAAATATAAACTTTTTTCTATTAAATGAATTGCATTAGAAAAATCTTTATTTTTAGCCTTCTGTAAGGCTTCATTATAAAGCCTTACAGATATATTAAAAATTTTATTTAAAACATATGCATTTTCATTACATTTTGGACATATATGACCTTTTTCTATTATAGTATTACATATAGGACATCTCATATTAAGCTAACCCCTATTTCTATCCATTGTTATTTCTTTAATAATATCTATTATGTCATATATTTCATCATTTGTAACAGAGTCTTCTATGTCATCTATTTCAATAATTGGTTTAAATTTTAAAATTTCGTCATCAAAATTAATCATAAAAACTCCTTTTATCTAAAAATAATAGTATTACTATATAATAACATTAAAATATAATAATATCAATTATTTTTCAAACTTTTTATTTAACTTTCTAGTAGTAAAAATAAATAATGTTATAGTTGACATTGCTGCTATAAAGTCAGATATAGGCTCAGCTAAAAATACTGCAAAAACTTTACTATTTAAACTTACAGAAGCTCCTATTTGTTGAATAGGCATAACTATACCATCTGGAATAATAGCTGGTAAAATATATATAAGAGGTATTAATAAAATAATCTTTCTAAGAATAGCTAAAAATAAAGATGTTTTTGCTTCTCCAAGAGCAACGAAGGCTTGTTGACAAGCAAATTGTGCTCCCATTATAAAGACAGAAAACATATAAATTTTTAATGCAACATTAGCATAAGACATAATAGCTTCATCATCTTTTGCAAATATCCCTACAAATATTTCTGGTTTAATAATACATAATATCCAAATTATTGTTGTAAATAATACAGATATACTTATAGTTAATTTATAAGTTTTCTTTACTCTATCCATTTTACCAGCACCATAATTAAAACTTATAATAGGTTGTGAACCTTGCCCTATACCCATTGCTATTAAATTTACACATTGCATAATAGTAGCAATTATAGTCATACTACCAACAGCTATATCACCACCATATTTTTTAAGTGAAGAATTAAAAGCAATATTTAATAAACTTTCTGTACTTTGCATAATAAATGGTGAAATACCAAGAGCTAATATAGGTAACATTACAGACTTTTTAAGTTTAAAATATTTTTTATTTATTTTTATTTTTGTTTGTTTAGAAATACTTAAAAATCTTAAAACCCAGATAGCTGAAACAGCTTGAGATATAACAGTTGCAAGAGCTGCTCCTCTTACACCTATATTAAATATTTTAATAAATATAAAATCAAATAATATATTGAGTACAGCACCTATTAATATAGTTTTCATACCAATATTGGCAAACCCTTGACAATTTATAAAAGGATTTAACCCTAAAGCTATTTGTACAAATATAGTACCAATAACATAAATATTTGCATATTGTTTAGCATAAATTATAGTATTTTCACTTGCACCAAATATCAATAATAACTTTTCATTAAAAATTAAGAAAAATATTGTTAAAATAACAGATATACCTACAAGACTTACAAAAGAATTACTAAGTATTTCTTCTGCTTCTTCATAATTGTTTTGTCCCATTTTTATAGCAGCTCGTGGAGAACCACCCATACCTATTAAAGCAGAAAAAGCAGATATTAACATTATTATAGGAAATGTAACACCTACACCAGTTAAAGCAAGAGTTCCTATATATGGTATAGATGATATAAACATTCTATCTACAATATTATAAAGCAAGTTTACTATTTGAGCTACAACAGCTGGTATAACCATTCTTACTAATAATTTTCCTATCCTTTCTATTCCTAGTTGATTATTATTTGTATTGTCCATTATCTAATTCTCCTTTAATGTTTCTAAAAATTCAATACCTTTTTTATAATCATCTATTTTTAAAATTATTTTATCTTCTGTATCTTCATAAGTGTCATCTATATCTATAACCATTACAACATCACAACCAGCATTATATCCTGCCCAAATTCCATTTCTAGAATCTTCAAATACTAAAGCGTCTTTTGGCTTTACACATAGTTTTTCACAGGCTTTTAAATAAATTTCTGGATTAGGTTTACCATTTTCTATCTTATCACCATACATTGTTATATCAAAATATTTATATAGGTCAACTTGTTGTAAATATTTTTTAGCTGTATCTTCTATTGTAGATGTAGCAAGCCCTATTTTAATATTTTTACTTTTTATATACTTAAATAAATCTTCTATGCCTTCTTTAACAGGTATGCCATTTTTTAGTATATAATCATCTTTTATTTTTTCTTTTAAAATTCTTACTGCTTCAAAATCTATATTTGTACCAAAAATATTTTCAAAAATACCTTTTATAACTGCTGTTGTACCTCCACGCATTTTTGACAAATGCTCATTTGTTACACAAATATTAAATTCTTCTCCAGCCTCTTTCCAACATTCCATTAATAATTTTTCAGTATCTAATATAACCCCATCCATCTGAACCTTCCACGACTAAAGTCGCGGGGTTCCTGCTTCATAGAATTTTGCATATTTATATGTCTTACTAATTCTCCACAGGCTATCCCCGTAGTTCCTACGGTTCTTAGATATATTATTTATATTAACCTTAATCCTTTTTTTAATATATTTATACTTGCATTTATATCTCTATTGTGATGTGTATTACAACAAGGACAAATCCATTCCCTTATATTTAGATTTTTTACTTCCTTATTTTTATAACCACATTCACTACATAATTGAGAACTGGCAAAAAATTTATCTACTTTTATAACTTTTCTTCCGTACCATTTAGATTTATATTCTAACATTCTTATAAATTCTGTCCACGATACATCTGCAATAGCTTTAGCTAATTTATGATTTTTCATCATATTTTTAACTTGTAAATTTTCTATACAAATAATATCATTTTCTCTAATTAATTTAGTAGATAATTTTTGTAAAAAATTCCTTCTTTGATTAGCTATATATTCTTGAAGTTTTGCTACTTTTAAACTTGCTTTGTTCCTATTTGAACTACCAATTGTTTTTCTTGATAGTTTTCTTTGTAGCTTAACAAGTTTATTTAATGATTTATTTAAATATTTAGGGTTTTTTATAAATTCTCCATTACTTAATATACAAAACTCTTTTATACCTAAATCTAAGCCTATAAAACTATTTTTACTTTCTAATTGTTTAATATCTATATCTGTACAACATAATGATACATAATATTTTCCACTTGCTTCTTTTGATATTGTAGCATTAAGTATCCTACCTTTAGGTATTTGTTTATCTTTTATTTTAACCATACCTAACTTAGGTAATTTTATATATTTATCACAATATTGTATATTTCCATTTGTAAAATTAGTTCTATATGAAAATCTATTACTTTTTTTACATTTAAATTTAGGAAACCCTGTCTTTTCTTTAAAGAATTTTTTATATGCATTTTCTAAATCTTTTAATGAGTTTTGTAGTGCAAATTTATCTGGTTCTTTAAGCCATTTGAACTCTTTTTTTAAATTAGTTAAATCAGAACTACAT
>CALWDX010000063.1 GCA_944376805.1 uncultured Clostridia bacterium | reverse complement strand
TATATATATATTTTATATCTTTTAATTATTTAGTATAAAGAATAATTTTTTCATCATAATTTATAATTTCATCTGGTGGTGGAAATTGTGTTCTAACTACATTATTTTCTCCAACTATTTCAAAGTTTATTTTTTGTTCATTTAATAAATTTTTAGCATCATTAATATCAAAATTTATAAGGTTAGGTACAGTTATTTCTTGTGTTTCTTCCATTTTTAGTTCTTTTTCAGTATATTTTTTTTCTATGTTCATATAGGGCAATATATTTTCTAATAATTCTTTCATTACAGGACCTGCCACTTGACCACCATAATAAACTCCTTGAGGTTCATCAATTAAAACTAATGCTATAACTTGTGGATTTTCAGCAGGAGAAAAAGCACAGAAAGAGGCTATATATTTACCACTTCTTCGTGGTAATTTTTCACTTGTAGCAGTTTTACCTCCAATTCTAAAACCAGGAATATATGTTTTATTGCCAGTACCTTCAGAAACAACACTTTCAAGTATTATTTTCATTTGTTCTGAAACTTCTTCAGAAACAGTTCTTCTACCTTTTTCATAATTTAATTCTTCTATAATATTACCATTTTCATCTATAATTTTTGTTCCAAAATGTGGTGTAATAAGTTCACCACCATTTATAACAGAAGAGATAGCTCTTAATAATTGTAATGGTGTTATTTGAAAAGATTGCCCAAAACTCATAGTTGCTAATTCAACAGGGCCTATTTTTTCTTTTTTATGCATTATACCAACAGCTTCACCAGGTAAATCAACACCAGTTTTTTCATTAAAGCCAAAAAGTTGCATATAGTGATAAAATTTATCAACACCTAATTGTTCACCAACTTCCATAAATACAGGGTTACAAGAATTTTGAACACCTTGTGTGAATGTTTGACTTCCGTGGCTTCTAGGAGAACGCCAACATTTTATATATCTACCAGCAACAGTTTTTCCACCACTACAATTAAAATGTGTATCAGGTGTTATAATTTTTTCATTAAGTCCCATAGCAGAAGTCATAACTTTAAAAGTAGAGCCAGGTTCATATGTATCATTAATACTAAAATTACGCCACATTTGATTTAATGCATCATTTTTTTCTTTTTGAGACATATTATCCCAATTAGCTTTTAAATCTTCATTATTAATAGTAAAAGGTTCATTAAGGTTAAAATCTGGTTCATTTGCCATAGCATAGATTTCGCCATTTTGTGGGTTCATTAATATAATGGAGCCTCTTTTTGCTCCTTTTGCTTCAACTACTTTTGCTAAAGTTTGTTCAGCATATTTTTGCATATTTATATCTAAAGAAGTTACTAAAGTATAGCCATTTGTTGGTGCAACTCTTTCTTGAATACCGTTTTTAAGCTCAACACCACGAGCATCTGTTTCAGTCAAAATTTTACCTTGTTTACCTTTTAAATATTCATCATATTTAGCCTCTAAACCTATTATACCTTGATTATCTTTACCTACAAAGCCTATAACTTGTGAAGCCATATTTTCATTAGGATATATTCTTTTTATATCTTCATCAATCATAACACCAGGTAATTTTAAGTTTCTTATTATATCAGCTGTTTCTTTATCAACTTTTGTTTTTACTCTTTCTAAAGCAACTTTTTTATTAACTTTTTTTAAAACATCTTCATATTTTAAATCTAATTGTTGTGCTAATGTGTTAGCAACTTTTTCAGGATTTTCTATTTGAGAATTAATAACACTAATAGAATAAACACTTTCATTAGTAGCAATTACATTATTATTTCTATCTACAATTTCGCCTCTTTTAGGGGATATTAATCTATCCCTTGTTTGCTGTTCATAAGCCATTTTTTGGTATTCTTCAGCTCTAATATATTGTATAAAAAATACTCTAAAAATTATAAATATGAAAAAAATTTGAAAGGATACTAAAATAAATATAATTCTTTTTTTACTGGTTATATTTAATTTGTCCATAAAAACCTCCTTTTAAATATATATTATAAATATATAAAATATTTATTTATATATTCTAAAAATTAAACATATAAAAAATAGTAGGTTAAAAACCTACTATTTTTATTGAGAAAATTTTATTTAAGGAATATAACTATTTAACTAATTTTTATAAGTACCTTTTAAATTATAGTGGTCTAAAATATGACCTTCCATAGCATTAAAAAGTTCATTCATATAAAATCCATTTTTTAAATCTAACATACAATCTAAAGCATAAACATTTATCTCATAAGTATGTGTAGCATCTGGTGGAGCCATACCTCCATAGTAAGAACAAAGTTCAGGTGGATTGCTACCTCCTTGCATACTCATCCAACTATTAACACCTTGAATAAAGTCAGCATTTTGGCTTTCATTTTCTTCAAGTTCTGTTTTAGTAATATTACAAGCAGTCCAATGTACCCAAGAAAACCCACCACTTACAGGATATGCATCTTTATCTTCTAAAAATATAGCATAACTTACAGTGTTAGCAGGAGCATCTTCAAACTTTAATGGTAAAGAACAAATAGGCATACCAAATTCGTTACATTGTCCACGCTTTCCATATTTATCATCTATAATATTATTTACAATACCTTTACTAGTTACTTTCATTTTAATACCTCCATATAATCAACTTATATATTAATTATATAATATTTTTATAATTTGTAAATTACTAACTTTTTTGTTAGTATTAAATAAGCCCTTTTTCTTTTAAAATATGTTCTTGTCCATTGTTTAACATATATTCTATACCAACTTTTTGATATATTTCAAGGGCTTTTAAAATTTCTTTCCCCATATCTGTTAAAAAATATTCTGTTTTTAAAGGATATTTTCCATATGTATTTTTATCTATTAATCCATAATCTAAAAGTTCTTTTAAATGTTGGTGTAACATTTTTTCTGTTATACCACATATATCTTTTA
>CALWDX010000062.1 GCA_944376805.1 uncultured Clostridia bacterium | reverse complement strand
ACATTGAATTTCCATATTCTATTCCTTTATCTGTTAAAGTTAATCTAACTTTATCTTCAGACATAAATTTTACAATAACAAGCTCATTATCTTCTAAATACTTTATTGCATCATTATATTTTTTAGTCATAAGTGGTGATTTAGATTCAAATCTATAAGTATAAACATCTCCACCACATAAATAAGATTGATATGCTCTTTCAAAAATAGTTGTTGTTACTTTATTCATAATTTTACTCCTTATCTTTAAATAATACAAATTCTATATTTGCCATTTTTATAAGTTTATCACTAAATTCATCTGGATATTTTTCTACTGCTACAATACGTTTAATACCTGCATTTATAATTTGTTTTAAACACATAGAACAAGGGCTATGTGTTATATAAATAGTACCACCTTTACAAGATACCCCATTAGAAGCACATTGCGTTATAGCATTATTTTCAGCGTGTAAAGACATACATACTTCATAATTTTTCCCACTTGGTATATTTTGTTTATCTCTTATACATTCATTCATTTCAAAACAATCTAAAACACCTTTAGGAGCTCCATTATAACCTGTTGAAATTATACTATTGTCTTTTACAATAACAGCACCTACTTGTCTCCTATGACAAGATACCCTTTTTGCAACGACTTTTGCTATTTCTATAAAATATGTATCCCAATCTATTCTTTGCAAAATATCCCTCCTTAATTATATTTAAGTTCTATTTTTTCTATATAATCATAAAAGTTTTCTAAAATAGATTTATTATTATCTTTTTTTGGCATATAATAAACAAATTTTTCTATTTCTTCTAAATCTTTTGCTACAATTTTTGGTATACCTCTATAAGAAAAATTTTTAATACAGAAGTAAATATCTAATTGAGAATATATTGTAATAAAATCTTCATAAATATAAGCTAATAATTCTTCTATTTTATTAAAATATTCACCTTCTCTACTCATTACCCATTTATAATTTTCTTCTTTTATTGTACCTTTAGTATATAAAAATAATACATCTTTTATTTTTTCTAGTTCTTTCATTAAAATTTCTTGATTTAGTGTTTCATATAAATTGAAAGTATCTTCTAAACCAGAAATAACATTAAATTTAGTCATTTTATCTATATCAAATATTAAATCATTAATAAAAGTATTATCTTTATATTCATCTTTTCCCATTAAATCTATTACATAATCTACTATTTCTTCTATTAACATAAAATTTAACTTAATAGCAACATAAATAGTGTTTATATTATAACTTATATTAAATTGTTTAAACATATTTAAAGTTATATACAAGTGTATCACCTCTACATTAAACAATTTTCATTTTTAATTTATCCATATAATTATAAAGTTTTTGAAAATCACTTTTAGTGTTTTCTATTGTAGGATAAATGTCATATAAAATATCTTCTAATTCAAGCATATTTTCTTCTGCTATTTTGGGCATATTATAATCTTTTCTAGAAAGATTATAAAGTAAATAAAAAGCGTGTATTAAATTATCAAAAAGGTTAATTATACTATCTATTTTATTATTTTCTAAATTTTGTAACTCATTTAAAATCATAATATATTGTATTTTTAAAAACTCTTTAAACTCATCATCACTATATTTAAATTCTTTTAAATTAAATGTCTGTTCTATACCACAGAAAATAATATCCATATTCATATTATCTATTTCAAATATTAAATCATTAATAAAAGTATTATCTTTATATTCATCTAATCCTATCAAATCTATTGCAAAATTTTCTAATTCTCTTCTACATATAAAATTTGTTCTTAATCCTATATAAATAGTTTTTATACTATAATCTATATTATACTTTTCAAATAAATCTAAAACCATAATTAACCTTTTAATCTTTGGCTTAAAACTTCATAAAAAATAATTGCAGAAGATATAGATGCATTCATAGATTCAACTTTACCAATCATAGGTATTTTTACAAGTTCATTAGATTTATTTTTATATTGTTCTAAAACACCATTAGCTTCATTACCAATTAATATAGCTGTAGATTTTTTAAAATATATTTCATAAGGAGCTTTACCACCTTCTAAATAAGTACAAACTACATTAACATTATTTTCTTTTAGATTGTCTATTAATATATCTAAATCACAATTTTCAATAATATTGATGTGAAATATAGAACCCATAGTAGACCTTATAACTTTATCATTATACAAATCAACACAACCTTTAGATAAAAATATAGTATCAACACCTAAAGCCTCTGCTGTTCTTATTATAGTACCCATATTACCAGGGTCAGAAATTCTGTCTAATATTACAAAAAAACTACTATTATTTATTTTAATATTTTCTATACTATTTTTAGGTATATTACAAATAGCCATTATACCTTGAGGGTTTATTGTATCACTAATTTTTTTAAAAATATCATTTGTAACAATTATATTTTGTACATAAGAATATTTATCTTTATTTAATAAATTACTATAAAATTGTTCAGAAAAAATATACATTTCAACATTTATATTTGAAGGAATTTCATTTATAATTCTTTCACCTTCTACATAAAATTTACCTGTTTTTTCTCTTTCTTTCTTTTGTTTTAACTTTATTATATCTTTAATAATTTTATTTTTATCACTTGTAATCAATTTTTTCACCTAAATATTACTTATTTATCCTTTGTATAGAATCATTTTTACCTACAACTATTAAAATATCCCCTTCTTCTATTACTTCATTTGGTAAAGGAGAAACTATTATACGTTTTTGTCTTTTTATAGCTACTATATTTAAACCATATCTAGCACGAATATTGCTATCTAAAATAGAATGATTTATCCAATTTTTATGTGGTTGTATTTCAACAATAGCAAATTTATCGGATAAATTTAAATAATCTATAATATTAGTTGTAATAAGAGTATTAGCTATTCTAACTCCCATATCCCTTTCTGGTAAAACAACTCTATCTGCTCCTATTTTTTCTAATATAGATTTTTGAATATCATTTTTAGCTTTAGCTATTACAAATTTTGCTCCTAATTCTTTAGCCATCATAGTAGCTAAAATACTACTTTCCATATCTTCACCAATAGCAACAACAACAACATCAAAATTATTTATACCAAATTGGTCTAAAACATGAACATCTGTAACATCAGCTTGAATAGAATGACAACCATATTTTGACATTTCATTTACAATTTCTAAATCTTTATCACAACATAAAACATCACAATCATTTTCAACTAATGTTTTAACTACACTTTCTCCAAATCTTCCTAAACCAAGAACGGCAAATTGTTTATTTCTTCCCATTTTATCCTCCATATTATCCAACTATAACTTTTTCTTCTGGATAATGTATAACATTTTTCTTACTACGTTTTCTAAAAGATAATGCTAATATAATTGTTATAGGACCTAATCTACCTATAAACATACATAATATTATTACAATTTTACCTACAAAAGATAAACTAGCAGTAATACCTGTTGATAAACCTACTGTACCTAAAGCAGATGAAACTTCATATAATATATCAATAAAATCAAATTGTATACCAATTCCTTTTTCTGTCATTGTTAAAATAATAGTAGCAGTAAAAATTAAAGTCATCATCATAATAATAATAGCTAATGATTTTTGTATAGTAGAAATACTTATAGTTTTCTTAAATGCTATTATACTATCTTTACCTCTTATAACAGATATAACTGCTAAAACTAATACCCCAATTGTTACAGTTTTTATACCACCAGCTGTTCCCCCAGGTGAACCACCTATAGCCATTAATATAATAGCTAAAAATTTTGAACCATAATTTAAATCGGCTTGTCCAATAGCATCAAAACCAGCTGTTCTAAGTGTAACAGATTGAAATAATGACACCAATAATTTTTGGTCAAATCTAAGATTTGCCAATGTTTTTGGATTATTATATTCAATAATAAATGTTAATACCATACCAAGTAATATTAATATAGCTGTAACAGTTAAAGCTAATTTAGAATGTAATGACATAACAAATAATTTTGTTTTGTTTTTTCTAAACTTATTTATTTTATATCTAATATAATTATTAATGTCTATTAAAACAGTAAATCCTAAGCCACCTAATATAATTAATAACATTATAGTTATATTTATAATATAGTCTGTAGAATAAGGTATAAGACTATTACTACCTAAAATATCGAAACCTGCATTACAAAAAGCTGATATAGAATGAAAAATTCCTCTAAATATACCACCTTTAACACCATATTCTGGTATAAATCTTAAAGATAAAATTACAGCTCCTATACCTTCTATAATAAATGTAACTCTTATAATTTTTTTTAAAAACATTACTATACCTTTAAAAGTAGCTAGATTAAAAGACTCCTGTATTAATATTCTTCCTTTTAAAGTTATTCTTTTACCTAAAAATACTAATATAATGGTAAATAAACTCATAAAACCTAAGCCACCTATTTGAATTAATAGTAATATAATTATTTTTCCAAATAAAGTCCAATGAAAATATGTATTTACAACTACAAGACCTGTAACACAAACAGCTGAAGTAGCAGTAAACATAGCATCTATAAAACCTATACTTTCACCACTTTTACTTGCAATAGGTAAGTTTAATAAAAATGTTCCTATTAAAATTACAATAAAAAAGCTAAATACTATTATATGTGGTGGGCCAAATTTAAAAATACCTTTATGTTTTTCATTCATTTTATATCTCTCCTTCTTTAGCAATTTTATTATAACATATTTATAATATAAGGCAATATATTTTTTATTTATTAATAAATTAATTTAATTTTTATTAAAAATGGATAAAGATTTATAAAATCTTTATCCATTTTTTTAAAGCATATTTTTTAATTCATCATATTGAATTTTTGTTATTTTATTCTTTTTTAAATACATATCTAATTTTTTATTCATATCTTCTAAATCATAATTTTTAGATATTATTAAACTTTTACAACTTAAATATAAATTATTCATTAAATTTTCTCCTTTTATTATTCTTCTAATATACATTTTATATATTCTAAATCTGTATTTATTTTAGCTATATTATAATCTATAACTATGTCTTCTTGTTGATTATTTATTTCTTCAGAAGATATAATAATTTTTTCTACACTTCCATTTTCATATTTTTTTATTATGTAACCATTTTCTTCATATTGTTCAATAACTTTCATAAAACACCTCATAAATTAGTTTAAATTATAAATATGCATCATAGTTATACTACCTGTTAATACTTTAGTTGTATGTGCAGATACTCTTAATTTTCTTGCAAAAGGTATAGGTTGTTGTAATACAACATTACCATCTAAATATACAAAGTTTAAAGAATCACCATAATTAAAACCACCTGATATAGATACTTGTTGCTCCTGACTACCAAGGCTTAAAAATCTAGATGTTGCTAAAAACATACGAACAATTTGACCTGTTCTATACATAGGTAACGCACTAGTTTTGCCTCTAACCCTTTCTTCATATAAAGTTATAAATGAATCATTTATTATACCTACTTGAGACATTATTGTATAATTACTAATACGTTTTGCTAATTTAACTCCTAAATTTAAAATAACTTCATCATCAATTTCTATTTTTAATACTATTTTATCTGATGTAGTATTTTGTTCATTCCAAGCAGAAGATAAATCAAAAGCACACATAATTAAATTACCAGAACCACTTACATTTAATAACTCTTTTTCACCACTATAATTAATATTTACTACTGTAGAGCGTTCATTTATATTACTTAAAGAAGTCCATTTTTGAAATTTATTGTTACTTATAGAATCATTAATAATTTTATCTAAATTTTTAACTTTATCTTCTATTGACTTTACTTTATTTTCAATATTATATTGACTAGACTCCTTAGCAACACCTTGTAAATTTTGTGAAACTCCACTATTAATATTTTTAACAGCATTTTCTATAGCCATAGGAGTACTTTCTCTTGCTACATTTTCAATACTTTCTATATCAACTTTTTTTTCGTTTAAAAGTCTAGTATTATTATTTAAAACTTTTATATCAATAAAATCTTCTTCTGTTGGATATTCTAATTCACTTTCATTTGTAAACTTATTTTCATCTAAATTAAATTTTTCTGTATCTTTTTTCATAATTTTAAATTAATACCTCCTATTCATATATTATATGATAATTATATTAATATTATCTAATATATTTATGAAGTATTAGTGCAATAATATTTAAAATGTAAAAAAGACCACTAAAAAGTGGTCTTAAATATGCGGACAGTGGGACTTGAACCCACACTCCTAGGAACTAGATTCTAAGTCTAGCGCGTCTGCCATTCCGCCATGTCCGCAAATATAAATTACTCGTATAGTATACCATAAGTAAATAAATATGTCAATAACTTTTAATAATTTTATTATAAATATAAAAATAAGGTATAACTTCAAAAATTATACCTTATTTTATAATAATATTATCTTTTGCTTGGATATTTTTCAAATACTTCAACAGTTGCATCATAAAGAGATTGTGCTACTTTTTGTTGAAACTCTGGGTTACCTAATTTACTAGCATCTGAAGCATTAGTTAAAAATCCTATTTCACATAAGATAGAAGGCACTTTATTATTTCTAAGAACAATATAATTGTTAGTTTTTACACCTCTATCCAATAATCCTAAATCTTCTAAAAGATTTTTTTGGAATATTTCAGCTAATGCCTTACTTGTAAGGCCTCTATCATCTGTATTAGGTTTTAAATGATATGTTTCTGTACCATTTGCTGATGTATTTGTTGTAGCATTTTGATGTATTGATACAAAAATATCACCAACTTCATTTGACATATTAGTTCTATCATCATAACTAGGATAAACATTTTCAAGTCTTGTAAAATATGCTTTAATATTTGGGTTTGCTTCAAATAATGGATTTAATTTAAGAGCAATTGCAAGATTTACATCTCTATCTGTTAAACCATTTCCAGTACCACCTGAATCTGCACCACCGTGTCCTGGGTCTATAACAACAATATTTTTATATTTTTCTTTAGGATGAAGCATATTAATATATATATAATTATTATCTTCTGTAACATTAACAGCTGTTATTTTTTTACATTTTAAAGTTATTTGTGTAACACCTGAAATATTTTCAACTAATATTTTATCTACAAGCTCATTATTAACTTGGTGTTCACCTAAGATTATTAAAGAAGTTATATCTTTATCAAAAGTTAAAACATATTCTTTCTTAGTGTAATTATCTGTATGTTTAATATTATTTATATTAATAGACACACTTGAATTTTTCTCTATTTTAAATTGTCTACTAGAAGTAACACTTCCATTTGATTCATTTCCAATATTAGAATTATTGTTATTATTATTACTATCATTATTATCATTATTATTGCCATTATTATTTGTATTACCTATATCTTGTCCTATTGTAATAATGGCTATATTATCTTCTGTTTTAACATCAAATTTAGCATTTTCTTTTAAACTAGCTTCTATATTAACAAGTATATTTGTACTTTTACTATAATCTAACTTATCAATATATTTAGTATCTTTAATATTTTCTGTTAAATTAACAAGTGAAGCATTTTCAACTTTTATATCCATAGAAGCAATAGTTTCTTGTTTAGATACATTTACTTTTGGTTCATATTCCCCATATATTTTTAATATATCATTAGTACCATCATTATATGCCTCTATTTTTTCTATAGGATTTCCACCAAAATTAGCATATAATATTTTGCCATCTTTAGATAAAAAATTATTATTTAAAACAGAACTTGTTGTTTTAAAAATAAATCTAGTTATATTATTTTCTCTACTTTCTACTGAAACATTAGAAACAAATTCTGTAACACTAGTCATATTTGTTTGTGATAAAATATGTTTAGAATTATATATATCTATTGCAACAGAACCATCTTCTAATATTACTTGCTCAAATTTTTCAATTTTTCCATTTGCATATATACCAAAAGTTCTTTCATCAGAGTCTGGCATATCTATACTTTCTATAACAATATTTGGTTGAGATACTGTTGTTATTTCTGTTGTTGTTTCTGTTACCACATTAATTGTAGTTGTTTCTGTTGTTGTATCTTGTTGTGGTCTTTCAATAATATTTATTATTCTACTATTACCATTCCAATTTACAGTAAGACCTATAGCTTCACTTACAAAACGAACAGGTATCATTGTTTTACCATTTATAAGTTTAGGTGGTATATCCATTTTAAAAAGTTGTCCATTAACAGTAGCATTAACATCATTTATTTTCATAAGAACAACTAAATCTTTATATACTACTTGTACTTGTTGACTTTCCTTTATCCAAGTAACTTCTGCCCCCACTTTTTCAAAAGTTTCTCTAGCAGGTACAAGTGTATAATCATTGATAATAATTGGCTCTAATGGTAATTTTTCTACTTTTTCTGAGTTTACATATAAATAAACTTTTTCTTCATTATATGTATAAGTTTTACCATCATAAGTTATTTTTAAGTTTACATATGGTGCTGCAAAAACACTAAAATTTAACATTAAAATAAAAATGAATGTTAAAAAAATTAGAAAGTTATTTTTAAATTTCAACATAAAAAGCCTCCATTATTTTTCTTGTACTTTTTATATTATAACAAATTTTTTTACATAATTCCAACATATTTTTAAATTTGAAATAAAACTGTAATAATTTAATGTAAATAATAGTATTAAAACATAAAAATAACATCTAAAATAGATGTTATTTTTATAAATTGTAATTTTACTTTTATTATTCTATGTCTTCATCATTAACAAATTTAAAATCAATAGTTCTTTCATATAAGTTAGTATCTACTAATTTTACCTTAACAACATCACCTAAACAATATCTTTTACCTGTTTTTTCTCCAAAATATTGCATATTTTTTTCATCATAGTAGTAATAATCATCTTCAATGGTTTTAGGAGAAACCATACCTTCAACTGTATTAGGTAATTCTACATATATACCCCAACTTGTAACGCTAGATATAACACCTTCAAAAATTTGTCCTACTTTATCTTCCATAAATTCAACTTTTTTAACAAGACAAGTTTCTCTTTCAGCATCATCTGCTACACGTTCTCTAGTAGAACATTTAAGACAAACATCAGGCAATTTTTTACTAAGTGTATTTATTCGTTTTTCATCTAATTTTCCACTTATATTTTCTTTTATAATTCTGTGTATTTGTAAATCAGGGTAACGTCTTATAGGTGAAGTAAAATGACAATAATAGTTTGCAGCAAGTCCAAAATGACCTTCGTTTCTAAAAGTATATCTAGCTTGTTTAAAACTTCTTAAAACAACTCTACTTATAATCATTTCTTCAGGTGTTCCTTTAGCTTTATCAAGCAACTTTTGAAATGCTTTAGAATGAATATTACTACCTTTTAATTTATAACCAAATTTAGAAATAAACTCGGCCATTTCTTCAACTTTTTCTATATCTGGTTCTTCATGTGAACGATATACAAAAGGTAGCTCTAACCAATAATAATGTTCAGCAACAGTTTCATTAGCAATAAGCATAAATTCTTCTATTATACTAGTTGCTACATTTCTATCATATAATTTTATTTCAATAGGTTTTCTATTTTCATCTAAAAGAATTTTAGCTTCTTCAAAATCAAATTCAATAGCACCTCTTTTTATACGCTTTTGTAATAGTATATTTCTAAGTTCTTCCATAGTTTTAAACATATTTAAAAACTCTTTGTTATCTTCTAAATAACAACTATCTTCATTAGTTAAAACATCATTTACAATAGTATAACTCATTCTTTTATCAACATTTATAATAGTTTCTGCTATTTGATGATTTACAACATTACCATTTTTATCTATTCCCATAATACAACTTAAGGCTAATCTATCTTCTTTTTGATTTAAAGAACATATAACATTAGATAATTTATGAGGTAGCATCGGTATAACTCTATCTACAAGATAAACACTAGTACCTCTTTTTAAAGCTTCTCTATCAAGTGGAGTTCCTTCTTTAACATAATGTGTAACATCTGCTATATGAACACCTAAGTTATAATGTCCATTATCTAACTTTTCAATAGTTATAGCATCATCTAAATCTTTTGCATCTTCACCATCAATAGTTACTGTTTTAATATTTCTTAAATCTAATCTGTTAATTTTTTCTTCTTCTAAAACTTCACTTGGTATATTTTCTACTTGTTTATAAACTATATCTTCAAAATCTGTTGGTAAATCAAATTGTTTTATAATTGATAAAATATCAACTCCTGGGTCGTTTATATGACCTATAATTTCAGTTACTCTACCTTCTGGTTTTTTATCCCCTTCAGGTTGTTTAATAATTTCTACAACTACTTTATGACCAGTAACTGCTCCCATAGTATACTTTTTAGGTATAAAAATATCATTATACATTCTTTTTTCATCTGGTATAACAAAACCAAAACTTTGATTTTGCTCAAAAGTACCAACAATATGTTTATAACCTTTTTCTAATACTTTTATAATAATTCCTTCTGGCCTTTTTCCAGTATCATCTTCTATAATTTGACATAATACTTTATCTTTATGCATAGCACCATTTGAATTTTTTTCGTGTATAAAAATATCTTTTTTATTATATATGTCATCATTTTCTACTATAACAAATCCAAAGCCTTTAGCTGTACTAGTATAAGTACCATAAACCATATTTAAACTTTCAGGCGTCATTATTTTACCTTTTTGAGTTAAAAAAAGCTTTCCTTCAACTAACATTTCATTTATTACTTGTTGAAATAAATCTTTATCTTGTGTTGGTACTTCCATAAGCATCATAATATCATTAATCTTCATAGGTTTATATTCTTTACATTTAATAAATCCTAATATTTTTTCTTTTTTTTCTTCTAACATTTTAACACCTCCTATGTGTTATTTTATACTTTAAATTTCAATTTTATAATTATTATACAACATTATTATATTTTTTTACAATAGTTATTAAATAAATTAATATAAAAAATATAGGATTTAATTTTTTATTAATTAAACCCTATATTATAAATTACTTAACTATATAATATATTAAAGAAGTTATATTATATTAACTATATCTACTAAAGTTTCTCTACCTAAAATATAGGAAAATTAAATCCTCCAATATTTTATTTAATTTTAAAATTATATTATCTTATAAGACCTAAAGTAATTGTTATAATAAAGAATATAACACCTAATATAACAGTCATTCTAGCTAATTTACTTTCTTTACTTCTACCTTTGTTTTGGCTCCAATATGATTGATTATCTCCATTACCTATCATAGTACTAGATGTCATACCTGATGCTGATTTAGATTGTTGTAAAACAACTACAATAAGGAGAAACGCAATTACACATTGTATAATAGAAAGTCCAATAAAAGGTATACTCATACTATTTGTTTCAGAAGGTGTTTGTGTTGCTGTTGTAGTTTCTGTACTTGTATCTGAAGATGTTTCACTTGTACTTTCACTATTTCCATTTTCACTCTCTGTACTAGCTTGTTCCGTTTTACCTTCTACTACTTCTCCTTCTACTACTCTTGGTTCAATAGAAAGTGTTTCACTTTCTGCTTCTTCTCCACCTGACACTCTTGGCTCAATTTTTAAAGTAGTTTCTTGTGTATCTGTATTATCATCTTGTGCTGTTGTTTCTTGCACTGTTGTTTCTTCCATAATTTAATCCTCCTAAAAAATCACTTTTTATATTTTATCATAATACAAAATATATATCAATAAAAAATTTATAAATAATGATTTTTTCAATATAAAAAATACTTTTAATAACTTTTATTTATTTTCAAATTTATAACCAACACCCCAAACAGTTTTTAAACTCCAAACATCTTCATAAGGCATTTTTTCTCTAAGTCTTTTAACATGAACATCTACTGTTCTAGTATCACCTATAAACTCATAACCCCAAATTTTATCAAGAAGTTGCTCTCTAGTAAAAACTTGATTAGGGTGTTGTGCTAAAAAGTTTAAAAGCTCAAATTCTTTTGGTGGTAATTCTAATGCTGTTCCGTGATATGTTACAACATAAGTTGAAGGATTAATAGTCATATTAGGCACTACTATTTGATTAGATTGATTATTATCTTCTTTTTTATCAAATCTTCTAAGAACAGCTTTTACTCTTGCTAAAAGTTCTTTACTATCAAAAGGCTTAACTATATAATCATCTGCTCCAAGCTCAAGCCCTAAAACTTTATCAAAAATTTCACCTTTAGCAGTAAGCATTATTATAGGAACAGAACTTATTTTTCTAATTTCTCTACATACTTGATAACCATCTACTTCTGGCAACATAATATCAAGTAACACTAAATGTGGGGAAAAATTAGAAAATTCTTCAATAGCTTTTCGCCCACTATAAACTTCTTTTGTTTCATAACCTTCTTTGTTTAAATATAAACTTATAAGCTCTGCAATATGTTCATCATCATCTACTACTAAAATTTTTAGTTTACTCATAAAATCTTCTCCCTTTTAAAATACTATAAAAGATTTTAACATTTAAATATTAAATAAAAATGAATATTTTTTTAATTTTAATATTTTATTTATTAATAAATTGTTACTTAAGTTCTACAATAGTAACACCTGCATCACCTTCACCAAATTCACCTAAACGATATTTTTTAACTCTACTATGACGTCTTAAATATTCATGTATACCAGTTCTTAAAGCCCCTGTTCCTTTACCATGTATAAGGCTTATAGTATCCATACCAGCTAAAAATGCATCATCTATAAATTTATCAACTTTTTCTATTGCTTCATCTACATAAAGCCCTCTTAAGTCTATTTCATAAGATACATTCATAGCTTTATTATTTTTAAAACTAGCTGTCTTTTTAGGTTTTGGAGGTTCTTTTTTAGGTTCAATATAATTTGTATCAATAGATAAATCTTTTATATTTGCTTTTATATTTATAATGCCTGCCATAACCATAACTTCGCCTTTTTGATTAGGTGGACTTGTTACTGTACCAGATTGATTTAATGAATGAATAAACACCCTTTCACCTTTTTTAAGGTCTTTAGGTATAACACGCTTTTGAGCATTTTTACTATTAAATTTTTCTAATCTACTATCTAGTTTTGAAAGTTTATCTTTTAATTTTTGTCTTTGATTATTAATGTCATTTTGATTAGCTTGTTCTTTAGCCAATTTTTGAATTTCTTTTACAATATTATCAGCATCTATTTTAGCTTGAGCAATTATTCTTTTTGCATCTTCAGTAGCTTTAAATAGTATTTTTTCTTTTTGCTCTCTAGTTTTTTGTTTTTGATTTTCTACATCTTTTTTAAGTCTTTCTGCTTCTAATCTGTAACTTTCTGCTCTTTCTTTTTCTATCATTAAAGATTTTTTGTTTATTTCAAGGTCTGTAATAACATCTTCAAATTTAGTATCTTCTTTACTAAGTAAATTTTTTGCATCTTCTATAATATAATCTGGTAAACCCAATCTTTTAGAAATAGCAAAAGCATTACTTTTACCAGGTACACCTATTAAAAGTCTATAAGTTGGTCTAAGTGTTTGAACATCAAATTCACAAGATGCATTTGATACACCTTCAGTTGATATAGCAAATACTTTTAATTCACTATAATGTGTAGTAACTGCTGTTCTTATTTGTCTATCGTGCAAATATTGTATAATAGCCATTGCAAGACACGCTCCCTCTGTTGGGTCTGTACCTGCTCCTAACTCATCTAAAAGTACAAGAGAATTATCAGTTACTTCATTTAATATAGATACTATATTTGTCATATGTGCAGAAAATGTACTAAGACTTTGCTCAATACTTTGTTCATCACCTATATCAGAAAATACATTGTCAAAAACAGCAAGTTCAGATTTATCAAAAGCAGAAATATGAAGTCCTGCTTGTCCCATTAATGTAAATAATCCTATTGTTTTTAAAGATACCGTTTTACCACCAGTATTAGGCCCTGTTATAAGAAGTGTTGTAAACTCATCACCTAAATAAATATCTGTCGATACAACAGTTGTAGGGTCTAATAGTGGGTGTCTTGCTTTTTTAATATTTATATATCCTTTTTCATTAAAAATAGGTTCTGTACCATTAATATTTATAGAGTATTCCCCTTTTGCAAATATAAAATCAATTTCTGTTAAAATAACTAAATTACTAAGTAAAATATCTCTATGCTCATTTACCATTTCAGATAACTTTTTAAGTATTCTATTTATTTCTTGTAATTCATCTGAATGTAATTCTTTTATTTTGTTGTTAAGCATAACAACACTTGTAGGCTCCATAAAAACAGTAGCACCTGTTGCCGATTGGTCGTGTACCATACCTGAAAAAGAGTTTTTATATTCTGCCTTAACGGGTATACAATATCTATCACTTTTAACTGTAATAACAGGGTCTTGCAACATATTTTTATATGTGCTAGATTGTATTATTTTATTAAGTTCAACTCTAACTCTATCATTAGTTAATTTTATATCTCTTCTTATTTCTCTAAGTTTAGCACTAGCATCATCAGACATTTCTGTATCTGAAATTATACATCTAGTTATTTCTTTATCTAAACTTTCTATTGGTTCAATAATTTCAAATTTAGGTTCTAATGCATCATAAACATCATATTTATTTTCACTTTTAGCATAATCTTTAGCTCTTTTACAAGCACTTAAAAAATCTGCTATATTTAAAAGTTCTTCAAAATTTAAGCTACCACCTATGGCAGTACGTTGTAAAAAAGGGTTTATGTATCTAAGTCCACCTACTTTTAAAGACCCTTTTTTAAGTATCATACTAACAGCTTGAGAAGTTTCTTTTTGCCAAGTTTGTATTTCTTTTATATTATTGCTAGGTTTTAAAGCTCTTACTTTTTCTTTACCAACAAAAGAACTTGCAAAACTAGCTACTTTTTCTATTATTTTATCAAATTCTAAAGTTCTTAATGCTTTTTCGTTCATTCTTACCTCAACACTTTCTCTATAATTTAATTTTATATAATAATTACATAAAAACAAATACTTCTATTATTTTTTAATTTTAATTATATTTAACAATATAAATTAACAGTTGAATTTTTTATAATTTTGTATTACAATTAAAATATATAACTATGAAAAGATAATGAAGGGAGTTTATTATGAATATTAATGTAAATAGTATCTATAATGAAATTATTTCCAATATAGAAGCTAAAATACCTATCCCTATTACAAATAAAACATATCAATATAATAATAACACAGAAGAAACAAAAAGTAAATCAGAAGAAAAATCTTTTTCTGAAATTTTAAATGATTATGAAAAAAATGGTATACCTGAAAGTCAAGTTTCTGAAGCTATAAAAGAAGCTATATCTGAAGCATCTGCTAAATATGGTATAGAAGAAAGTCTTATAGCTGCTGTTATACGTCAAGAAAGTAATTTTAATCCAAATGCTACTTCTTCTTCTGGTGCTATGGGGCTTATGCAACTTATGCCAAATACAGCTGCTAGTTTAGGTGTTACTAATGCTTATGACATAGAACAAAATATAGATGGTGGAACAAAATATTTAAAAAAACAATTAGATAGCTTTGACAACAATACAGAACTTGCATTAGCTGCTTATAATGCTGGTCCTGGAAATGTTTCTAAATATAATGGTATACCTCCTTTTGAAGAAACACAAAATTATATACCAAAAGTTTTAGATTATCAAAAAAATTATATATTACAACAATATAATAAAAATAAAAATGTATAGCCTATGTATAAAGCATAGGCAAATATATTTTTTATTAAAATATTTGTAAAAGGACTGAAATAATGGATTTACCTATAAAATATATAGAAAAAATGAAAAATCTTTTAAATGAAGATTTTGACAAATATATAAAAAGTTTTGAAGATAAAAACTATCAAGGACTTAGAGCAAATACACTAAAAATAAGCCCTAATGATTTAAAAAATTTATTAAATTTTAATTTAGAGCCTATTCCTTGGTGTGATACAGGTTTTTATTATGAAGATGAAAGACCTGCTAAAAGTCCTTATTATAATGCTGGTTTATTTTATATACAAGAACCTAGTGCTATGTCTACAGGTGCTATGTTACCTATTGAAAAAGGTGATAAAGTATTAGATATGTGTGCTGCCCCTGGAGGAAAAAGTACACAAATAGCAAGTAAATTACAAGGTACTGGTGTTTTAGTTACAAATGATATTAGTGCCACAAGATGTAAAGCACTTCTTAAAAATATAGAAATAAATGGTGTATATAATGCTATTGTAACTAATGAAACACCTAAAAATTTAGCTAAAAAATTTAAAGGTTATTTTAATAAAATTATAGTAGATGCCCCTTGTTCTGGTGAAGGTATGTTTAGAAAAGATAAAGAAGCAATAAAAAGTTGGGAAACTCATAAAACAGAGTTTTGTTGTACACTTCAACGAGAAATTTTATATTATGCTAAAGATATGCTTGATAATGGCGGTATAATAGCCTATTCTACTTGTACATTTGCACCAGAAGAAAATGAAGAAATGATAAATGAATTTTTAATTGAAAATCCAGATTTTGAACTTATAGATTTTGATAAATCTACAGGATTTGAAAACGGTAGAAAAGAATGGATAAAAGCAAATAATATAGTAGATGGTATAGAAAAAACAGGACGTCTTATGCCTTATAAAATAAAAGGAGAAGGACATTTTCTTGCACTAATTATAAAAAAAGGAACACCTCAAAATAAAAATATAACACAAATAAAACCAAATAATAAAAAAGAACTTTTAGATATGGAAATCTTTTTTAAAGAAAATTTAAATATACCTATGTATAATAATATAGAAATACATAAAACAAGTGTTTTTAGTATTCCTAATGGTATAGATTTAAGTGGTCTTAGAGTTGTAAGAAGTGGTTTTTATTTAGGTGAACTTAAAACAAAACGATTTGAGCCTTCTCAAGCTTTTGCAATGGGCTTAAAAAAAGAAAATGCAAAATATACAATTTCATTTAATATAAATGATAAAAATCTAACTAGATATTTAAAAGGAGAAAGTTTTACTGTAGATACTAACCAAGATGGTTGGCATCTTATTTGTATAGACAAATACCCTATTGGTTGGGGCAAAGTACAAAAAGGTAGACTAAAAAATAAATATTTATCTGGTTGGAGAATTTAAGGAGATTAATATGGATTTTTTACCAATTTGTAAAGAAGATATGGCAAAAAGAGGTTGGGAAGAATTAGATTTTGTTCTTATTACTGGTGATGCTTATGTAGACCACCCCTCTTTTGGTGCTGCTATTATAGCTAGACTTTTAGAAAGTAAAGGTTTTAAAATAGGTATAATTGCCCAACCTAACTGGAAAAATACAGATGACTTTAAAAAATTAGGCAAACCTAAACTTGCATTTTTAGTTACTGGAGGAAATATTGATTCTATGGTTAATCATTATAGTGTAGCTAAAAAAAGGCGTGAAAAAGATTTATATTCACCTGGTGGTAAAAGTGGGCTTAGACCAGATAGAGCAACAATAGTGTATTGTCAAAAAATTAGAGAAGTATTTAAAAATATACCTATTATGATTGGTGGTATAGAGGCAAGTCTTAGAAGACTATCACATTATGATTATTGGGATAATAAAATTCGTCGTTCTATACTTTTAGATTCTCAAGCTGATATACTAATGTTTGGTATGGGTGAGCATCAAATAGTAGAACTTGCTGAAAGTTTAGCAAGTGGTATACCTATAGAACAAATAACATATGTAAAAGGTACAGTTTATAAAACAAAAACATTAGAAAATATATATGAAGACTATATAATGTTACCTTCATATAAAGAAATATGTAGTGATAAAAAAATATATGCTGAAAGCTTTTTAAAACAATATGAAAATACAGATGCTGTTGTATCTAAAATGCTTATTGAGCCTTATAATGATTGTTATGTAGTACAAAATAAACCTTCTATGCCTCTTACAACTAGTGAATTTGATAACTCTTATAGTTTACCTTATATGAGAACATATCACCCTATTTATGAAAAAGATGGTGGCGTTCCTGCAATAGAAGAAGTTAAATTTAGTCTTATATCAAATAGAGGTTGTTTTGGTGGTTGTAACTTTTGTGCCTTAACATTTCATCAAGGTAGAGTTGTACAAGGACGTAGTCATCAATCTATTATTAGAGAAGCAGAAAAATTAGTATGGGAACCAGATTTTAAAGGATATATTCACGATGTTGGAGGACCTACTGCAAACTTTAGAGGGCCTGCCTGTGATAAACAATTTGATAAAGGTGCTTGTCCACATAAACAATGTTTATTCCCTGAACCTTGCAAAAAGTTAAAAATTGACCATACAGATTATTTAAAACTTTTACAAAAACTTAGAAAAATACCAAAAGTAAAAAAAGTATTTATACGTTCAGGTATTAGATATGATTATCTTATACACGATAAAAACAACAAACAATTTTTTGAAGAACTTTGTGAACATCATATTAGTGGACAATTAAAAGTTGCCCCAGAACATATATCTGATAAAGTTTTATCAAAAATGGGTAAACCATCTAAAAATGTATATGAAAAATTTGTAAAAAAATATTATGATACAAATAAACAAATAGGAAAAGAACAATATCTTGTACCATATCTTATGAGTAGTCACCCTGGAAGTGATTTATCTGCTGCAATAGAACTTGCTGAATATTTAAGAGACTTAGGTTATATGCCTGAACAAGTACAAGATTTTTACCCTACACCTATGACTTTATCAACTTGTATGTACTATACAGAATTAGACCCTAGAGATATGACACCTGTATATGTACCTAAAAATCCACACGAAAAAGCTATGCAACGAGCTTTAATGCAATATAGATTACCTAAAAATTATGATTTAGTTTTAGAAGCATTAAAAAAAGCTAACCGTATGGACTTAGTAGGTTTTGATAAACATTGCCTTATACGACCTAGAAAAAGTGCTTCTGAAAAAGAATTTTATAGTAAAAATAAGAAAAATTCAAATAATAAAACTAATAATATAAAACAAGAACAAAAAAAGAAAAAAACTATAAGAAATGTTCATAAAAAGAAAGGTAAATAAAATGATAGCTAACTATTTTATTATAGATGATTTTTTACTAAAACAATCAGAAAAATTAGATAGTCATAATTTATATTTAAAAATAGAAGATTTATTAGATAATGATGATATATACCCTTGTTGTGACATAGATACTATTTGGAATGGACTTTATTTTCTTATATCCTCAAAAGAAGACCCTATTTATGATAAATCAATTTTTGAAGATTATGCAAAAAGTGCTTTTATATTTGGGGATATAAATTTTAATACAGAAGAATATATAGCATATATTAAAAAAGATGAAATATCAAAAATATTAGAAGAAATAGAAAAGATAAATATTAGTACACTTAATTTTGAACCTAAAATTTTTGATGAAAAACAAATATTTCCTAATATATGGCTTAAAGAAGATAAAGAACTTTTACAAGAAGAATTAGAAATGGCTTTTAATGAGTTAAAAAACTTCTTTTATAAAGCAAAAGAAGAGAATAAAAATATATTAATAACTATAATGTAATATGGAGGATTAAAAAATGGAAACTTTACCAAATTGCCCAAAATGTAATTCAGAGTATACTTATGAAGACGGAAATTTATTAGTATGTCCAGAGTGTGCTTATGAATGGAATAAAGATACTGTAGAAGAAGAAAATGTTATAAAAGATGCTAATGGTAACATATTAAATGATGGTGATAGTGTTATTGTTATAAAAGACTTAAAAGTTAAAGGTGCATCTTCATCTATAAAAGTTGGTACAAAAGTAAAAAATATAAAACTTATATATGATGCCCCTGATGACCACGATATAGATTGTAAAATAGATGGTTTTGGTGCTATGAAATTAAAATCTTCTGTTGTAAAAAAAGCTTAATTGGAGGTAAAAAAATGTTAACTGTTAATAATGTAACTTTAAGACTTGGTAAAAGAGCTTTATTTGAAGATGTAAATATAAAATTTACACCAGGAAATTGTTATGGACTTATTGGTGCTAATGGTGCTGGTAAATCTACTTTTTTAAAAATATTAGCTGGACAAATTGAATCTACTTCTGGTGATGTTATAGTTTCTGATGGTGAACGTATTTCTTTTTTACAACAAGACCACTTTAAATATGATGAATTTATGGTATTAGATACTGTTATTATGGGTAACAAACGCCTTTATGAAATAATGAAAGAAAAAGAGGCTATTTATGCTAAAGAAGATTTTTCAGAAGAAGATGGTATTAAAGCTAGTGAATTAGAAGAAGAGTTTGCCGATATGGACGGTTGGAATGCTGAACCTGATGCTGCTAACCTTTTAAATGGACTTGGTATAACTCCAGAACTTCACTATAAATACTTAAAAGATTTAACAGGGCCTGAAAAAGTTAAAGTATTACTTGCTCAAGCATTATTTGGTAAACCTGATATTTTATTATTAGATGAGCCTACAAACCATTTAGATTTAATGGCTATAAATTGGCTTGAAGAATTTTTAATTAATTTTGAAAATACAACTATTGTAGTATCACACGATAGATATTTCTTAAATAAAGTTTGTACACATATAGCAGATATAGATTACTCTAAAATACAACTTTATGCTGGTAACTATGATTTTTGGTATGAATCTAGTCAACTTTTAATTAGACAAATGAAAGATGCTAACCGTAAAAAAGAAGAAAAAATTAAAGAGTTACAAGAGTTTATACAACGTTTTAGTGCTAATGCTTCAAAATCTAAACAAGCAACTTCAAGAAAAAAAGCTCTTGAAAAAATAGAATTAGATGAAATAAGACCATCAAGTAGAAAGTATCCTTACATAGACTTTAAACCTAATAGGGATATAGGAAACGAGGTTTTAACTGTTACTAATTTATCTAAAACAATAGATGGTGTAAAAGTGTTAGATAATGTTTCTTTTATGCTATCTAGTGAAGATAAAGTAGCTTTTGTTGGTTCTAATGAAATAGCTAAAACTACATTATTTAAAATATTAGCTGGTGAAATGGAAGCAGATGAAGGAGAATTTAAATGGGGTATAACTACTTCTTTTGCCTATTTCCCTAAAGACCATAATGAAGAATTTTCAAGTGATTATTCTATTGTAGATTGGCTTATGCAATACTCACCTGAAAAAGATACTACATTTGTAAGAGGGTTTTTAGGTAGAATGTTATTCTCTGGTGAAGAAGCACTTAAAAAGATAAATGTATTATCTGGTGGTGAAAAAGTACGTTGTCTTTTTTCTAAAATGATGATGTCTGGTGCTAATATACTTATATTTGACGAACCTACAAACCATTTAGATATGGAATCAATTACTGCACTTAATAATGCATTAATAAAATTCCCTGGTGTTATATTATTTTCATCACAAGACCATCAAATAGTACAAACTACGGCTAATAGAATTATAGAGTTTACAGAAAATGGTCTTATAGATAAAAGAACAACTTATGATGAATATTTAGAAGAAGATAAAGATGCTTTAAAACGTCAAGTTTACAATGTTGTAGCTGAATAAAAATAACCACTAAAAAGAATAGAATTAAATTCTATTCTTTTTTAGCTTAATCAAAAATATTAACAAACCTTTATTCAGATTTATATTTTTATTAATCATAGTTTAACTATTTATTTCAAGAGTTTTAGTGTCTTGATTATATTTTAAATCAATATGTAAATTATCTGCTATAAATCTAATAGGTACTAAAAAGTTACCATTTACTAATTTAGGTTCTGCTGGTAATGTATATTCTTTTCCATTTACTGTAGCTTTACTACTATTTAATGTAAACTGTATTGTTGTTTTTTCTTCATCTTTAAGGTTATTATGATTTAAGTATCTTTGTACTATAATCTTATTAGTTTTATTGTCTAATTCTACATAAACACCTATTTTTTCAAAAATACCTCTTATAGGTACTAAAGTAACTCCTTTTTCATTTATAGGTTGTTGTGGTAAATTAATAACTTTATTATTTACAATTAAATTTAAATCATTTTCTTCTAACTTTTTATTTTCATTATTTGATAAATCAATTTTTCTTATATCTTCATTACTCATTGCAACATCTGAATTAAAAAGTATATTACCTTGTGTATCTATTAAAGTTATACTTTCTCTATTAACACGAGCTACTCCATTTTTAAACTGACTAGCATCTTCAAATTGAAGTGGTATAACAATTTCACCAGTAAAATCTATATAACCCCATTTACCATTTTTTCTTACAGGAGCAAGTCCTTCATTAAATGGTAAAGTATCTCTAAATTGTTTATTAGTTAGTTTTTTACCTGTTTTGTCTATATAATCATAACTACCATTACTTTTAACTGATGCAAAGCCTTCTTTAAAATCATATCCATCATCAAATTGTTGTGATATTATAACTTTACTATTTTTATCTACAAAACTAAATCCACCATCTTTATTATTTTCAAAAAATAATTCATCTTTTATAGTTTCATTGCCCTTTTTATCTATATAAATAGTTTTTCCATCTTTTTTTACTTCTGCTACACCATTTTTAAAATCATTAGCATTATCAAATATAAGAGGTATTATTTCTTTACCTGTTCTGTCTATATATCCCCATTTTCCATTATCTGATACAACTGCAACACCTTCATTAAATGGCATAGCATTTTTAAAATCTTTATCTATTATTTTTTTACCTGTTCTATCTATATAATAAAATCTACCATATTTTTTAACTGACGCAATACCTTCTTTAAAATTATATCCATCTTCAAATTGATAAGGTATTATAATTTTACCATTTTTATCTACAAAACCATATGTATTTGTTTTTTCATCTAATTTAAAAGTCAAATTATCTTCATATAAAATTTTATCAATTTTTTCAAATTCATAAGGCATAATTAAATTTATTTTTTCATTGGCAGTAACTATACTTATAGTATTTACAGAAAAAATAGCTAATGCTACAAAACTAACTAGAAATTTTTTCATAATATCACTCCTATTTTTAATATCTTATATAATAAATTTATCATACTTAAATTTAAAAATCAATTTAAATGACAAAATTTGCAATGTAATTGATATATTTTACACAATAAATAGTATAAAAAAAAGTAGATTTAAAATCTACTTTTTTTATACTATTCAGATACAACACCTTTAGAAAAAACTTTAAGTCTTGAAACTGCTTTATATCCTTGAGCTATAACTTCAGCTACTGCACAATATTTATCAACCCAGCTTAAAATATAACTTTCTTTATATTTAGGAAAGGCTTCAGATAAAGGCCACATATGATTTACTATTGCATCTTTTTCTATTTCATTAAGTTCTGTTAACATTTCAGCATTTTTAAGTGCTTCTTTAGGGTGATGAAAAGCGTGATGTTGTTCTGTTTCAACTTGACGCCAATCATATAAATATAAATCATGTAAAATACCAGCTCTAGCAACAGATTTATAGTCTAGTCCTTTTCTTTTAGCCCATAAAAAACTATAATAAGAAACATTTAAACTGTGTTGTAATCTACTAGTGTTGCAATGTTGAACAAAATTATCAAGTTCTTTAACTTCATCTAAATGTATTATATCTTTAATGCATTCTATAAACTCTTTTGCTAATTCATCCTCATTATTAGTTAATTTTCTTTTAGACCAAATAGCTTTCATTAAAAATTATCCACTTCCTTATAAAAAAATATATTACCTAGTTATCTACTATGTTATTATTATAGCACATTCTACTTAAAAATAGCAATAGAATTTAATAGTAATTTATAACAAATTTTTATCATATTATATAATAAGATTTGTTTTATTTTTAAGGGGGATTTTTTTTGAAAAATGTTAATATTTCACAAATTTTAAAAAATAAAAATATAGACAAAAATATAAAAATACAAGAAACTGAAAAAAGCTTTGGCTTTCTAAAGTTTGGCATTTTTGATATGACAATAGCAAAACCTTTAGAAGGTGTACAAATTGTAATAAGTAATGAAAAAGAAAATTTAATGACTTTGTTTACTGACCAATCTGGCCAAACACCTACTATAAAATTAGAAACACCACCTATTGATTACTCTTTAGAACCAGATAGTCCTACACCATATAGTACTTATAATGCATTAATAACAGCTGATGGTTATGAGAGTGAAGAAATAAAAGGTATTCAAGTATATGCCAATAATGAATCTATACAAGATATAAATATGAAACCTTTAACAATAACTAATGAAAAAAGAGAAATTATAATAATTCCACCACCTGCTATTTATGGTGATTATCCTTCAAAAATACCTGAAGCAGAAGAAAAGGATTTACAAAAAGAATCTGGATTTATTGTTTTAGATAAAGTTGTTATACCCGAATTTATAGTAGTACATGATGGTGACCCTAATGACAATACTGCTCCTAATTATTGGGTACCTTATAAAGATTATATAAAAAATGTAGCTTCAAGTGAAATATTTTCAACTTGGCCAGATGCTGCTATAAGAGCAAATGTTTTAGCTATAAATTCATTTACATTAAACAGAGTTTATACAGAATGGTATAGGTCAAGAGGAAAAAATTTTACTATAACAAATTCTACAAGATTTGACCAGTTTTTTGTTTATGGTAGAAATGTATTTGAAGAAATAAGTATAATTGTTGATGAAATGTTTACAACTTATGTGAAAAGACCTAATCAACGTCAACCACTTTTAACTCAATATTGTGATGGTAGACGTGTAAGTTGTCCAAATTGGCTTAGTCAATGGGGTTCTAAGTTTTTAGCTGAAGAAGGATATAGTACAATACAAATTTTAAGATATTATTATGGTAATGATATATTTTTAGATAATGCAGAAAAAGTAAGTGGTGTTCCTTCATCTTATCCTGGTTACCCTCTAGAGCTTGGCTCAACTGGTCAAGATGTAAGAACTATACAAAATCAATTAAACTCTATATCTAATAACTATCCAGCTATTAATAAATTAAGAGCAGATGGTATTTTTGGTGACCAAACAAGAACTGCTGTTTTAACTTTTCAACAAATTTTTAATATCCCTCAATCTGGTATAGTAGATTTTCCTACTTGGTATGAAATATCAAAAGTCTTTGTAGCAGTAGAAAGAATAACTGAATTATAAAAAGGTTAAAGGCTTTTGCCTTTAACCTAAATTTATATAAACAAAATAATATTTATAAATTGTTAAATTAATAGTATATTAAATATTTTATCTTTACTTTATAACTATTATTTTGGGAATTTATAATAATATAATATTATAAAGTCTATATTATTGATACTATTTTATTATTTTTTTATCAATTTCTTCTTTAATTTCTTGTAAAAATACATCTAAAGGCTTAGAACCTAAATCTTCTCCACGGCTTTTAATAGAAACTTCACCCATTTCTTCCTCTTTTTCACCTACAACAAGTAAGAAAGGTATTCTTTGAAGTCTAGCTTCTCTTATTTTATAACCTATTTTTTCTGCTCTATAATCTGCATCTGTTCTTATACCATTATCTTTAAGTTTTTTAACAACACTTTCTGCATAATCGTGATATTTTTCAGATAAAGGTAAAACAATAGCTTGTACTGGTGCTAACCAAGTTGGGAAATTACCTGCATATTTTTCAATAAGCATAGCTAAAGTTCTTTCATAACAACCAATAGATGTTCTATGAATAATAATAGGATTTTTCTTTTCTCCATCTTTATCTACATAAGTCATATTAAATAATTTACCTTGTAAAAAGTCTATTTGAACTGTTATAATAGTATCTTCTTTTCCGTGAACATTTTTAAATTGTATATCTAATTTAGGACCATAAAAAGCTGCTTCACCTTCTGCTTCTGTAAATTCAAGTCCTATTTCATTTAAAAGCTCACGCATAACATCTTGAGTTTGTTCCCACTGTTCTGGAGTACCTTCATATTTATCTTTATTGTTAGGGTCCCATTTAGAAAATCTATAAGTTACATCATCTTGTATACCAAGTGTATTCATCATAAAGTTTATTAAATCTACTGCACCTTTAAACTCATCCCCTAACTGTTCTTTTGTACAAATAATATGACCTTCTGAAATAGTAAATTGACGCACTCTTATAAGTCCGTGCATTTCTCCTGAAGACTCATTTCTAAAAAGTGTAGAAGTTTCAGCATATCTAGCTGGTAAGTCTCTATAACTATGTTGTTGTGCATTATATATAGTATATTGGAATGGACAAGTCATAGGTCTAAGTGCAAATACTTCTGCATCATTTTCTTCATCACCTAAAACAAACATACCATCTTTATAATGTTGCCAATGTCCTGATATTTTATATAAATCATTTTTAGCCATTAAAGGTGTTTTTGTAAGGCTATAACCTCTTCTTTCTTCTTCATCTTCAACAAAGCGTTGTAATGTTTGTACTATTTTAGCACCTTTAGGCATTAAAAGTGGTAAACCTTGTCCTATTTCTTCAGAAGTTGTAAATATACCAAGTTCTCTACCAAGACGATTATGGTCTCTTTTTTTAGCTTCTTCTCTTTGTTCTAAATATGCTTCTAATTCACTAGCTTTAGGAAAAGCTGTTGCATATATTCTTGATAACATTTTATTTTTTTCGCTACCTTTCCAATATGCACCAGATGAGCCACTGTCATTTAATATTTTAATAGCTTTTAAATATTTTGTACTTAAAAGGTGTGGTCCTGCACAGAGGTCTACAAAATCACCTTGTTTATAAAAACTAATTACTGCATCTTGTGGTAAATCATTTATAAGTTCTATTTTATAAGGTTCATCATTTTCTTTCATTAATTTTAATGCTTCTTCTCTTGAAAGTTCAAATCTTTCTATTTTTAAATCTTCTTTAACTATTTTTTTCATTTCTTTTTCTATTTCAGAAAGTTCTTCAGCAGAAAAAGGTTCTCTATCAAAGTCATAATAAAAACCCTCATCTGTTGCTGGTCCTATTGCAAGTTTAGCATTAGGATATAATCTTTTAACCGCTTGAGCTAAAATATGTGAACCTGTATGTCTAAATGCTTTTTTACCTTCTTCTGTATCAAATGTTAAAAGGCTTAAAGAACAGTCATTTTGTATAGGTGTTCTTATATCCATAACTTCACCATTAACAAGACCTGCGAAAGTATTTCTTGCTAAACCTTCACTTATACATCTTGCTATATCAAGTATTGTACTTCCTTTTTCATAACTTTTAATTGTTCCATCTTTTAAAGTAATATTTATCATTTTTATTTCTCCTTTACAATTAATTTTTTATTATAAATTTTTATAATATGTTTATTAACCTAAAAAATAACCAATATCTTTATATTATCTATATAATCTTTTTACATTTTCTAAACAAAAAATTTTTAGTTAATTTTATTATACTTTATTTCAAATAAATTATGTTTTTTATAATTAAAAATATTAAATTTAAATTTTAAAATCAACTTCAGCATTGTTTTTCTAATTTAATTATATCAGTAAATATTATATCTAAAATGTCACTTATAACAAAATCAAATCTATCATTTGCAAAAAACGAATAATGATAATCATCTAAAAAGCCCCATTCTCCAAAAGGAAAATGGGGCATAAAATACGCGGTTCCACCCAAATTTATAATCAATTTCGATTTAATTAATTACATCTTTAAAAGTTTTTAACGGAACAACCCGTGCTGTATTAGAGCCAATACTCAAAGGTAGTCTTCATTTATTTCTAGTTAAGATACTTACAGCCTAGGTATCTCTCTCTGTAAACAATCAAAATAAACTACTGTCCTTATCTCAAATTTAAAATATGTATATATATTATATCATTAAAAATAATATTGTCAATATTATTTTTAAATACTTATCACTATAAAATTTCAAAATTTTCATATTTATATTTAAAACTATCTATATTAACTATTTTATCACATGTTTATCATTTTAAATATTTTTGAATAAGACATTTTACCAAAAATCTATAAAATAACCTTTTTCACTTAAAAAGCCCTATTTTTAAAAATAGAGCTTAAAATGTTATTATTCAAATACTTTTCCTTTTTTAGCTAATTCTCTTTGTTTATTAAATATATATTCTGATAATTCTTCAATATATTTATCTGGAATATTTTCAAATTTGCAAGTATATGAATAATTATATCCTCTTGTTTGTGTTATTGCTTCTTTTTGAATAACACTAGCAATAGCAACAATAAAAATATCTTTTGAATTAATAAGAATTTTTATAAAAGTATCTTTTTCTACTTCCTCATTACTAAGAAACTTTAAACCACCTGTACTAATATCTACTGTTTCACCTGTTGATAAAAGAACATCATCCTGCTTTAAGATTTTATTACTATTATCTTCAACTACATCAAATTCAAATTCTATAGATATTGGTAATCTATAACTAGCTCTTCTTTGTATTATTTCTGTTTTTTCTAATAACAATATTTTTATAAGTGGCATATTATTTTCCATATGATAAGATATTACTTTCATATTATTTTTTAATAATCCACTTTTTGTTTCAAATTCTACAGAATATACATTAGTATGTAATAATACTATAATATCACCATCTACAACAGGGGCTAATATCATTAGCTCTTTACCAGATATAACTTGATTTACAGTTGTTTTATATGTATTTACTACATTAAAACCATTCATCTGTTTTATAGTTACACGTGTATCTATATCTAAATTTAAAGTATAATTTTCTTTTTCCTCTTTTTCTTCTTTTTTAAATAATTTTTTGAATAACGACATAAATAACCACCTCCTAAAAACTTATAAACACATAAATTTATATTATTAACAAATAAATCCAACTTTTTTCTTAACTTTTCTTAAAGTTTTATTAGCTATATATTCAACTTTTTTAGCTCCATCTTTAATAACGTTTTCCAAAAATACTTTGTCTGATAAAATTTCATTAAATTTATTTTGTATAGGTCTTATTTCTTCAATAACAACTTCAGCGACAGCTTCTTTAAAAGCACCATATCCAAAACCATTAAAATCTTTTTCAGCTTGTTTTACTGTTTTATTAGTTATGGCACAATATATATTTAATAAATTTTTAATTCCAGGTTTATTATCACTATATATAATTTGATTATCTGAATCTGTAACACTTCTTTTTATTTTATTTGCTATAGATTTTAAGTCATCTAATAAATAAATTACATTATTAACATTATCAGCATCAGATTTACTCATTTTTTTAGTAGGATTTTGTAATCCCATTATTTTAGCACCAACTTCTGCTATATACATTTCTGGTATAGTAAATACATCCCCATATATGTTATTAAAACGTATTGCTATATCCCTTGCAAGTTCTAAATGTTGTCTTTGATCTTCACCAACAGGTACAACTGAAGTTTGATATAATAAAATATCAGCTGCTTGTAAAACAGGATAGTTAAAAAGTCCTGTTGGTATATTGTTACCTTGTTTTTGAGATTTATCTTTAAATTGTGTCATTCTTGATAACTCCCCCATATATGAATAACAATTTAAAATCCAGCCAAGTTCAGCGTGTGCGGATACATTCGATTGTATATATATAGTGTTTTTTTCATTATCAAGTCCTGCTGCAAGATAAAGTGCTAATAATTCTTTAGTATATTTTCTAAGCATAATAGGGTCTTGCCTAATAGTTATAGCATGTAAATCTGCTATACAATATATACAATTGTATTTTTCTTGTAAACTACTCCAATTTTTAAATGCTCCTAAATAATTACCTAATGTAGGTTTACCAGATGGTTGCATTCCACTAAACAAAACCTTTTTTTCTTCTGCCATACTAAACTCCTCCTTTAAACTTTATCTTTTAGTTAAATTGTTATCATAATAAATAACTTCATCTTCTAAACTTAATTTTAAAAACTGTTTTTCTTTATCCATTTCTAAAGATTTTACATTACCTTTAATAAATACTCTTCTCATATATCGTATTCCATCTAATGTAGCTTTAAATTGATATAAATTATTATTTTCACTATTAGATGTTAAAACATATATTATATCATCATTTATTACAATATTATTACCCATACCTAAATATGCACCATTACATAATGTCTCATCTAATTCATATAAATTAACATAAAATATAATAGTATATTGATTATCATTCATATCTGGAAAGTAAAATATATTATCTAAACTAAATGTTTGTTCTTTAAACCCTGTAATTATATTATCTTTATAAGAATATTCAGCAAAATAAGGTAATTTTTCTTTATCTTTTGATATATCTATTTTTGATACTATATATAAATTATTATCATCTATTATATTTTTATAGAAATCACCATTATTATATACTACTTCCATAGTTTTTATATTTTCTCTATCAGAAATATCATATATAAAAGTTTTTACAATATTATCTAAATATGAAATAACAAATCTATCATTTGTTATTTGTATATCTTTTATATTATTATTGACTTTTTCTACTTTAAAACTAAAGATTTCTTCTTTATCTTTATTAACAAAATAAACTTCTATAAATCCTTCTGTAGCATATATATTATAATTGTTAGTCTTTTTAATAATAACTGGTTTTTTTTGTTGTAAAAAAACATCTAAAGTTTCTATATTCATTAAGTTTGATTTTGTTATTTTATTTGTATTATTTACTTCTCTTCTTAATAAATGTCTTAAATTATCACTATTTCCTACAATTGGTAATTGTTTGACTTGCTTTTCTAATTCTTCTAATATGTCCATTTCTTCTATTGGGTCAAATAAATTTTCTATACTACTAATAATTATTAAATCATTATTATAAAATACTTCTTTATCAAAAATATCAGCAAAACTTCTAAGAGGTATATAAAACCTATCATTTATAATTTTAGCTTCTTCATCTATATTTATAGTTTCTTCACTTGTATTATCAATAATATTAATACTTGTTCCATTATTTACAAAAATTATTGCTTTATTATCTAATCTTATTATAGTTTCTTTACTTTGTTTGGAAAAATTAATATTAGCACCAAAAGCAGTTTCTAAAAGTTTAGTTGGAATATAAACTTTTCCATTATCAATAGTAGGTACTAATGTAGAATCTTTTTCATCAATTAAGTATTGTTTTTCATTTACTATAACAACAGGACTATTTATAGCTAAAACTACTGAATTTTTAAGCTTATCTTCTGCTGTTATTTCACTTGGTAAAGGTTCTATAGCATTAGTTTTAGTTGAAGATAATTGTATAACTAAAACTATACTCAATATTAAAAAGTAAACAACTAATATATTTAAAATAATTTTATTTTTCATAAAATGCCTCCAAAAAATGTTTCATAACATTTATAACATTAAAATATATTTTAACATATTTTTGATTACTTTTCAAATACTTTTAATAAATTTTTATATAATATAATATAACATTGTAATAAAAAAAATATTAGCTATTATACAAATAATTAAACTTTTTATGTAATTTTTTATATCTAATGGTATATTTTTAAACTTACTCTTGCTATACATTATAGCTTTATATGCTATAAAGAAAATTAAAATAATATTAAAAATATTTTCAAGAATATAGTTATTAAAAACATTAATAGTAAATTGAAATTGATACTTACTAAAAAATATAGAACTAGTAAAACTAATAAAAAATCCTTTACAAAATATTATTAAATATATAAATATTTCACCTAAGGGTATAAATCCTAAAAACCATATAAATATAAAATATTTAATATTTTTTATAAATATTTCTATAAAATTTATTATATTATTTTTATCTACTTGTGTTATAAAACTATCTATAAATATATTCATTTTATTTAAACTATCTTCAGATATAAGACAAAAAAATATCGCACCTAAAATACTTCCTAAAAACATAGAATTCATAATATATCTTAATGTATTATCTTTTATATCATATTTATAATAGTTTGTTTTTACATATCTCATAAAATTCTCCTTACTGTATTTAAGAAAAAATAACATCATTTATAAGGTCTGCTAAAAGTTCCATAGAATTATACATTTCTTGTTTTGTATTAGTTTGTGCCCCAGCCTCTACAAGCATTGTTTTAGCATTTAAATGTAAACTATATCTGTATGGCTTTATGTATATTTTTCTAGTAAACCCTGGGTATTTTTCCATAGCTTTCATTTGCATATTAAAACTAAGTGCAAGATTTGTAGGTATATAAGGATTAGGTAAATTTGATATATTATTTAATTTTCCATTTTCCATTATTCTTGATATACCATTAAAAAACATTATTTTAGCTGTTGGCTTTCCATTTATTGTTTCTACAAGATGCGTATTTTCATTTACTCCATCTCTATGTAAATCTATAACTAATTCTATTGATGGATTTTGTTCAATAATTTTAGGTATTACCAATTCCATTCTCTCATATGCACCATTACGTTGTAATCTTCCATTTTCCATATCAAAAGATGTGTCTTTTATATGTAATGTTTTTATACCATAATCTTGCTCTAAAATATTAGCAAGTTTTGTTCCAACACCTATTATACCTTCATTTATATCATTTTCATTACTATCTTTAAACATTTCGTGGGGGTGAGTGTGAAAAATTAAAACTTTAGGTTCACTTTCACTTTTTTGAATTTTTAAATCTGTACTTAAAAATTTATTAACATCAAAATAATCTTTAGACATACCTGTTGTAGCATCTACTATATAAAATTCTTGTCTTAAATAATCTAAATTTTCTAGCTTTTTTACATCTATATTATTACTACTAACTTGTGTACTTTTCTTGACTTCTTCTTCAGTTTTTTTATGCTCATAAGATATATCTTCAAGACCTACTAATTCAATATCTCCTATTTCTTCACTTTCTGGATTTTCTATATTAGAAACCATTAAAGTTTCATATTTTTTAAACATATCTTTTACATCTTCATTTATTTTATAATTAGGTAATGTATCATATAGCATAATTTCCCCAAAAGCTACTTCGTTTATATTGAAAAATAAAACAATAACTAAAATTATACTAATAGCTATACCAAGACCAACTTTTTCACAAAATTTTTCTATCTTCTTGTCCATAATTTTTTTCTCCTTATATAGTAAAATATAGATTATAAAAAATATATTCAAAAAAATAAAAAAATATCACAACTATAAAAATAATTGTGATATTTTTTATAAATTTAATCTATTAATCTAAATCTTTCTAAAATAATTATAAATTTTTTACCCATAGGTAATAACATTAAATCTTCTCTTTTAAATCCACCTATAACAGCTAAACTAATTAAATATACTATCATAGATATAAATATACTAATAAGTGTAGCTATTGTATTACTTTCAATAACATTATATACACCTTTATAAGAAAAATAACAAGCAACCCCCATAACAATAGATGCTATTATTGGTTTAAATAATATCCCTTTAAAATCTGGTTTTATTTTTGTAGCTTTTTTTAATGCTATAAAATTTAATATAGATGCAACAATATAACATACTGTTGTACTAATTATAGCTCCTATAACATTTATACTAGGTATAGCAATTAAAAAATAATTTATAGGTATTTTTATAATAGATCCTATTAAAGCATTTTTAGCGGGTATTGTCATTTTACCAATACCTTGTAAAATTCCTGTTATGATTTGACATAATGCTAAAAATATAATACTTAATGCACCCCATTTTAAAAGGCTACCACCATCAGAATGATTTGGAAATAATAAAAGTAGTATTTCATCAGCAAGTACCCCCATACCAATAGCTGCTGGTATAGATATTATCATAGTAAGCCTTAAACTAACATCTATTTTTTTTCTAACAGTTTTTATATCTTTTTGTATCATACTACTAGCTATACTAGGTAAAACTGCTGTTGCAAGTGCTGTTGATATAGAAACTGGAAGAGTTGTAAGCGTTACATATTTACCAGTAAGCTGACCATATAAAGAAGTGACTTCTTTTTCTGTGAAGGCTTTAGAAGCTAACAGCCTACTATTTACCATTTGCATATCTATAAGATTTGTCATACTAAAAATAGCAGTACCAGCAATAATAGGAGCTGCTGTTTTTATTATTTTTATAGCTATTTCTTTATTACTTTCAACCCTATATTTATGTGTTTTTTTAGAAAGTCTTTTATTTATATAGTGTTTTCTATTTATATATACAACTAAAATATATATAAGTCCTGCTAATGCACCTATTCCAGTACCCATAGTACCACCAGCTGCACCTAATGGTAAACTTATTTTTACTAATAAATAAGCTAAATAAATACTAAAAACTGCATTAAATATTTGTTCTATTACTTGAGATATAGCAGTAGGAACAGTTGTTCCAAGCCCTTGAAAATAACCCCTAAAAACTGCCATAATGGAAACTATAAAAACAGTTGGTGATAAAGTAAGTATAGTATAATAACTATCTGGGCTACCTATTAAATTAGAAAAAAACTTAGCAGATATAAACATAATAATAGCAAATATTAACCCTACTGTTCCAGATAAAATAATTGATATTCTAAAGGTTCTTTTAACATTCCTATATTCTTCCAATGCTATTTTTTCAGAAACTATTTTAGATATGGCAGCAGGAAGCCCTGCTGAACTCATAACAAGAAAAAAATTATACAAATAAAATCCTGCACTATATATACCATTACCTTCATCACCAAGCATATTAGTTAATGGTAATCTATATAAAAACCCTAGTAACCTAACTAAAAGACTAGCTACTGCAAGTATTGCTGCGTGTTTTATAAATTTTGTTTTACTCAACAATACACCTCCTAGTATAAATATTTATAAATACTATTTTAAAAGACTTTCATCTATAGTTTCAGCATCAGCCCAAATTCTTTCTATATTATAAAATTCTCTGTCTTCTTCATTAAATAAATGTACTACTATATCACTAAAATCTAATAAAATCCAACTTTTTGTTTGAACACCTTCAATATGAGTTTTTTCAATACCACATTGTTTGTGTAATTCTTCTTCTACTGCTTCTGCCATAGCTCTTAATTGACTAGAGTTACTAGCACTAGCTATAACAAAATAATCTGCAATAGGTGACAAATTACCTATATCTATTACTTTTATATCTATACCCATTTTATCATCTAATGCTTTATAAGCAACTTTTACTGCTTCAAAAACTTGTTGTTTATCCATTTTTTTCCTCCTAATTTTTATAATAGTCATATGCTTCTATACTTAAAGGGTGTATAATTCTACCTTTTTTATTATTAAATTGAATTGTACTTTCTAATATATAATCCATTGCCATATCTAAGTTTTTATAGGCTAATTCTCTAGCTTTATATATACCCTCAAAATATGGTCTTGTTGGCTCTATATAATCTGCTATATAAATTATTTTTTCAAGATTAGTCATATTTGCTCTACCAGTAGTATGATATTTTATACTATTTAATATATTTTCATCTTGTATATTATAAATGTCTTTAGCTACATAATATCCTAAAAAACTATGTGATAAGTCTGGTTGTTTTTCTAAAACTTCATCTAATTTAAAATTGTATTTTTCACAAGTTTCATATATTTTGGGTAAAGAAAAACATTTGCAACAATCATGTATAAGTCCTGCTAAAAATGCTTTTTCCTTATCTTCATTATGTTCTATTGCAAGACTTTTTGCTTCTTTAGCTACTTGTATAGAATGGTTAAACCTTTTTTCTGTAAGATTTTCTTTTAATATGTTTAATTCTTTTTTATATTTTTCAAAAAAATCTGTCTTATATAAGTTATTTTTATAAATATAATCTTCTACATTTTTAGGTAATAAATAAGTTACTTTTTTTTCTTGTTCTACTCTTTTTCTTATATTTGTTGAAGATATTTCAAGCATTGGAGTTTCACAAAAATAAATCTTATCTTTATATTTATTTACTAATTGTTTTGTTTTTTCATTTAAAATATAATTAGGTCTTGTTGTAATAATAAATTTTGTTAAATCAAAAATATTTTCAGGTTCTTTCCAAGTATAAACTTGATTTATCGTATCTGTACCTACTATAAAATAAAGTTGTATATCTTCATCACACATAGATTTTATTTGTTTTAATGTATCTATTGTATAAGTAGTTGTATGTCTTTCTACTTCTATATTAGATATAAAAAAATTAGAATTATCTTCTATTGCAATTTTTGTCATATTATATCTATGTTCAACACTAGGTAAATCTATATTTTTTTTATGAGGTGGTTCTCCTGTTGGTATAAATACTATTTTATCAAGATTATATTTTTCTAAAACATAATTACTTGTAAATAAATGTGCATAATGTATAGGATTAAAAGTACCTCCCATAATACCCAACTTTTTTATGTTCTTAAAATTTTCCATTAAAATTCAACTCCAAATTATATATAAAATCTCCACAAAAAATCTTTAGCCTCTTCAGCATAATCTATATTTATTCTTTTACCTATTTTTACATTATTTATGTTAAAGTCTTTATTATCTAGTATATATATTTCATTAGATAAAATACTTTTTTCATTAAAAGATTTATCTATATTAAGCCCTTTACAAAGTTTACCAGGTCCATTTAAAAAATTTTTCTTTTGATATGTAGTTAAATCTTTATAAGGTTTATCATATCTTAATAAACTTATTTTTTCTGCATTTTCTACTGGCTCTGCTCCTCTTATTAAAACAGCAGAAGGCTTATTGATAGTATCTGTAATTATATTAAAACAATAATACATACCATATATTAAATAAACATAAATAGTAGAACCTTTCATATAAAAAGTTTTTGTTCTATCTGTTATTTTACCACCATATGCGTGACAAGCTTTGTCTATATCACCTAAATAACTTTCTGTTTCTGTTATTTTTACTATTATTTTTTCATTGTCTATTTCTCTAACCAGATATTTACCAATAAGCTCTTTACCAACAGTTAAAGCATCTCTTGTAAAAAAATCTTCTGCTAATTTTTTCATATTAAATATTCTTTCTAAATTAAGAAAGTTTTTCTATACCTTTTTTAAGTCTTGTTAAAGTTTCGTCTTTTCCAAAAAGCTCACCCATTTCACTAGCACCACAAGGTGAAGTAGGTTTACCTGATAAAGCAGTTCTTATAGGCCATAAAACAGCTGCATTTTTCATACCTATTTCATTTGCAAAAGATACTATTGCATTATATATACTTTCATTATCCCAATTTTCTAAGTTTTCAAAAACTGGTATAGATTTTTGAAGTATATCTAAACATATTGATTCATCTACTTTATTTTTTTTGTGTATATAAAGTTCTGTACTATATTCTGGTAATTCTTCTATAAAATCAACCATACTAGGTATATCATTTATAGTACCTATTCTAGTTTTAACATATTCAGCTATTTTTTTAATATTATAAGGTTTTGTTATACACTCTTTTAAAATAGGCTCTGCCATTTCAAAAAATGCATCAAAATCCATTTTTTTAAGATATTCGCTATTTACCCAAGTTAATTTTGTTATATCAAATATAGCTGGTGATTTACTAAGACCTTTTATATCAAATTTTTGTATAAGTTCATCTAATGTAAATATTTCTTGGTTATCTGACGGTGACCAACCTAAAAGTACAATATAATTTACTATTGCTTCTGGTAAATAACCTTTATCTATTAAATCTTGAAAAGATGCATCACCATTTCTTTTAGATAATTTTTCACTTTGATTTTTCATAACTGGTGGTAAATGTATATAAGTAGGTATATCCCAACCAAATGCATCATATAAAAGATTATATTTAGGTGTAGAAGATAAATATTCACTACCTCTAACAACATGTGTTATATCCATTAAATGGTCATCTATAACATTTGCAAAATTATATGTAGGTAATCCATCAGATTTTATTAATATTTGGTCTTCCATTTCTTCATTTTCTACTGTTATTTCACCATAAACTTCATCTATAAAAGTTGTTTTACCTTCTTTAATTTTTTGTCTAATAACAAAAGGTACATTATCTTTAAGTTTTTGTTCTATTTCTTCTTTAGATAAAGATAAACAATGTCTATCATATTTTGCTATTCCTTCATCACCTTTTAAACTATCTAATCTATCTTTATCACAAAAACAATAATATGCTTCACCTTTTTCTACTAATTGTTTAGCATATTCTAAATAATCATTTTTTCTTTGGCTTTGTATGTATGGTCCATATTCTCCCCCAATGTCTGGTCCTTCGTCGTGTTGTATACCTGCCATTTTAAGAGTTTTATAAATTATATCTGTTGCTCCCTCTACAAGTCTTTCTTGGTCTGTATCTTCTATACGAAGTATAAATTTACCATTATTTGCTTTTGCTATTAAATATTCATAAAGTGCTGTTCTTAAATTTCCTATATGCATATACCCAGTAGGACTAGGTGCAAATCTTGTTCTAATCATAGTATCCTCCATTTTATTTTAATTTATTATTATTCACTATATAATAACATTTTTATTAAAAAATTGCAATATTATTATTCCCTCTTATAAAAAAGAGGGAATATCTATCTTTCTATAATTATTCCATGTGCAATACCTGCTATGCTTTCACCTTGTTGAATACTTGTAGGACTCATTAAAGCTCCTGTTGGTATAAATAAAATTCTATTAAGTTCACCCTTTTTAAGTTTATCAAAAATCATACCTGCAAATGTTGTACCTGCACAAGCACAACCACTTCCACCACTATGTGTATCTTGTGTATTTTGGTCAAATATTTCTATTCCACAATCTGTATAGTTTTTAGATATATCATAGCCAGCCTCTTTTACAAGCTCTATTGTAAGTTGCTTTCCTACATACCCTAAATCACCTGTAAAAATCATATCATAATAATCTGGTTGTATATTAAAATCTTTTAAATTATTTATAATAACATCTGCTGCTGCTGGTGCCATAGCACTACCCATATTATTAGCATCTTTTATACCTAAATCTACTATTTTACCTGTTGTTATACCTTTTATTTTAATACTTTTACCTGTATCTGATAAAATTAAAGCTGCTGCTCCTGTTACTGTCCAAGTAGAAGTTAAAGGACGTTGTGTACCAAGTCCTAAAGGAAATCTAAATTGTTTTTCTGCGGCACAAAAATGACTAGATGCTCCTACAAGTATTTTTCTACCAACACCACTTTCTATATTAATAGCACCTAAAGCCATACCTTCACCAATAGTAGAACAAGCACCAAATATACCAAAAAATGGCACACCTAAATCCCTTATTGCATAATTAGAACCACTACTTTGATTTAATAAATCACCTGCATAAATATAATCTATATCACTAAATTGTAATTTTTCTTTATTTACAACTAGTTTCATATTTTCATTTACCATTTTACTTTCTGCTTTTTCCCAACTATCTTCTCCATATAAACTGTCTTCTAATATAACATCAAAATAATCTTTTAAAGGTCCTTCTCCTTCTTTTTTTCCAACAGTAGATGCTGTGTTTATTATAAAAATATCTTTATCAAAAATTGCTGATTGTTTACCTATATGTTTGCCCATAATATCCTCCTACTTAACAAAATAATATACAAGTCCAACTAAAACAGATGCAAGTGTACCATATAATATAACTGGTCCTGCTACAATAAATATTTTAGCTCCTAATCCCAATATAAATCCTTCTTTTTTAAATTCTAAAGCTGGAGAAGTAACTGAATTTGAAAAACCTGTAATAGGTACTATCGAACCTGCTCCTGCAAAATGTCCTATTTTTTGATAAATCCCTAATCCTGTTAATAATGATGCAATAAATATAAGTATCATAGAAGTATACATACTTGTTTCATTTTTAGATAAACCATAATTATCTAATAAATTAGTTATAACTTGTCCTATTGTACAAATAATTCCACCTACTAAAAAAGCTTTTAAACAATCTTTAACTATATGACTATTTGGTGAAAGTTCTTTTACCCTTTGTTGATATTGCTTTTTATCCATAAAATCCTCCTACATATAATAAAATCCTGGTATTCTTGAATATATTATTGAACCTATTAATTTACCTATTGCTACTGCTAATATAAAATATTTAAGCCCTGTTTGTATTCTTCCACGCCTTGTAAGTATAGGTAATACATTTAATATTTCTGCCAAAGATACTGCTAAACAACCAAAAAAAATACCTATGCAACCTGCATACATTACTGCTAAAATTTTTCCTATTGGTATATAAAAATCATATACCATAGATACTGTACCTATTATACCACCCCATATAATAGCTTCCTCATAAAACCTTATTTTATCTTCTGTTCTTGTCTTTTGTGCAAGTCTTGGTACAACACCTATTATTGCTATAAACGCAAAAACTGCACCGGATATTATTATACCTGATGCAAATGCTATTATTATTGCTAGTATACCTTTAATTGTTTCCATTTTTATTATTCCCACCTTTTGTTTTTTCTACATTTAAGGTATCTATAATATTATCTGTAACATTTGCTTCATAAGTAGACATTTCTACTTCTATTGGCGTTGGATCTGTTGTTATTTTTTTCCCTATAAAGTGATTGAAAAATACAATTATACCCATTGCTAATCCAATAGAATATGGTATATCTAAAAGCATTGGATTTTCTACTCTTTCATTAAAAAATATATAATAATAATTTTCAAAAACTTTAGACATTTGTGCATCAGAATGAAAACTCATAATAGCTGTAGAAGAACCTGCTAAAAGTATTATTGTAACTGCTGCTACTTTTAAATTTTTTATAATAGACTTATCTTTTTCTTTTACTGGTGAATATTCTAATACTGTATCCATTTCTCCCACATTATTTATAGTATGTCCTGGCATAGATTTATCAATAGAATTTATTATATCTATAATAGATATTAAATAATTATTTTGTTCTTCCTTTTTTATTTCCATTACTTTTACATTTTTTACTTGTTTTAATATTTCACTTGGTGCATAAACTTCTGCTATATCTTTTAAATATACCTTTTTTACTTCTGCCAAAGATACTTTTTTAAAAGGCTTTACATATATATCCATTATTATCACCTACTTTAACAAATGTTCCATTATATTCTTTTTTCTTATCTACATTAAAAATAAATATTAAACATACTATACTAATTATTAACATTGCTACTATAATACCCTTTTTCTTGTAAAATATAATGACCACTCCTTTTATAAATTTTAATATTAGTATTTTTTACAAAAATTATAAAATTATTCATTAGTAATTTATTATTATAAAATTGAAAACAAAAGGCATATTGAATTTTTTTCAATATGCCTTTTGTCTTCAGTCTGAAAGTATAGTTTAAAAACTATACCTCTTCAATTTCATTTATTAAATTTTCTATATTATATAATACAAAAATCTTTTTTATTATTTATAATTTAATGTTCAAAACACCCTCCACCTATAAACTCTCTAATAATAGAGTTAGGAGGTATTGCATCTAAACAATTAATAGGTAAAAAGCTATCTAAAAATTTTATAAGCCTTGTAGCTTCACTATATTCTTCTTCATCTTTTGTTACCCTATATAATAATGGGTCTGCAAAAGGTTTTAAAACTGCTAACTCATAAATTAAAGCTGAATTAAATATAACATCTGCTTCTTCTTGAAATGGAAATATATTTTTAATTTCACCTTTCATTACATCAGACCATATTTGTATAGTTTTATTAACACCAAATCCTCTAAAATGATGGTCTCTTACAAGTCTTCTAAAAATTCTTGCATCTGTTGTAGATATTCTATTATGACTATCTATATTAAGCTGAGTTAAAGCACTTATAAATATTTTAAATTTATCTTTTTTATCTATATTTGCACTTATTTTTTCATTAAGTCCATGTATACCTTCAATAATTATTACTTCATTTTCTTTTAATGTTATTGTTTTACCTTTTTCTCTTTTACCTGTTATAAAATTAAATTTAGGTATTTCTGTTGGTTCACCTTTTATAAGAGTTTCTATATCTTTATTAATTCTTTCAACATCTAAAGACTCTAAACATTCAAAGTCTGGTTTCCCATCTTCATCTAAAGGAACATTTTCCCTATTTAAATAATAATTATCTAAAGAAACAACATAAGGCATTATACCATTTACTTTTAATTGTATACATATTCTATTAGCAAAAGTTGTTTTACCAGAAGATGAAGGTCCTGCTATTAATACAACTTTTTTATTATTTTTTGTTATCATATCAGCAATATTAGCTATTTTCTTTTCTTGCAAAGCCTCTGAAATTAAAATAATTTCCTGTATACGTTCTTCACATATAGCACTATTTAAAGCACCTGCATAGTCTACACCTATTATTTTAGACCATTTTGCAGACTCTTCAAAAACTTCTACTAATTTTTTAATATTTTTATATTCTTTAAGTTCTGTTGGATTATTTCTATCCAAAAAGTTTAATGTAAAACTATTATTATCATTTTTTATTAGTTTAAATCCTGTTAAATCTTTTGTATCTACTGCCATATGTCCATATAAATAATCATATGTATTTTCAAGTTTATATAAATTTATAGAAGATTTTCTCACAAAACTAAGTCCATTTGCTCTGTCATACATTTTATATTTATTTAAAAGTTTTATACATTCATTAGTAGGTACATTTATTTTTTTAATTTCTTCATTTTCTATTGTTGTATTTAACATATAATTAGATATTTTATTAAGTAATTCATCTGTTATTTTTGTATTTTCTATTTCACAAAACCAATTTTGATTAATAGAATATTTTATAAATATTCTTGTGTCTTCTCCTAAAACTTTTCTTATAGCATTAATCATTAATAAAGCTACACTTCTCTTATATGTTAAATATGCATGTTTATTAGTTATATCTAAAAACTCTATTTCACAATCTTCATTTATTTTTCTAAAAAGTTCAACATTTTCATTATTAATTTTAGCTAAAAATATGGGAAAGTTAAATTTATCTTTAAGTTGTTCTTTTATATTATATAAAATTATACCTTCTTTAAAATTATCTTCTAAAATTATATTATTATTATATTTAACTTTTACTTTTATATCTTTCATAAAAACCTCTCTTATATAATATTTAATGTTTGACCATCAATTGTAGATGCAATACATTCTACTTGCATATTTAATTTTCTTGCACAACTATTTATATAATTACATATAACAGGTATAATAATAGCTTCACTTGCATAATGTGTAGCATCTATAAGATATAATCCTAAATCATTTGCCACTTGTGAATTATGATATTTTATATCACCTGTTATATATACATTACAACCTTTTGATATAGCTTGTAACATAAAATCTATATCCCCACCAGCTCCAGTACATATACCTACTTTTTTTACTAATTTATCTACTTCACCTGATACTACTAACTTATTTAAATTTAAAACTTTTTTAACTTTTTCTATCAATTCACTAAAAGGTATACTCTGTTCAAGTTCTCCAACTCTTCCAAGTCCTACACTACTATTATCTTTTTCAAATAAATTTCCTATTTTTTGTAAATTTAAAAGTTTAGCAAATGTATCATTTGTACCATTTACAGTTATATCTAAATTTGTATGAGCTGAAAATACACAAATATTATTTTTAATTAACTTTATAATTCTACTACCTAATGTATCAGATGCTTTTATAGATTTTATACCTTTAAATATAAAAGGGTGATGTGTTATAATCATATCACATTTTTTTTCTATTGCCTCATCTATTATTTTATCATCTATATCAAGTGCTACTAATATTTTATTTATATTTTGATTTTCATCACCCAACATAAGTCCTACATTATCCCAATCTTCTGCTAAACTAGAATTTGCATATTCTTCCATAATATTTATTATATCACTACACTTTACAGACATTTTAAAACCTCCCTGTACATTTTTATATTATTTTCTATTTCTAAAATACGAGTTTGTATATTAGTTTCTTTTATATTTTTTAAAACTATTTCCATTTTATACACTTGGTCTTCTATATATTCCTTTAAAATTTCGCTTTTATTTTCTATTTCAAACTTACCAAATATATATTCTTCTTTTTTATATAAATTTTCTTCTTTTCCTTTTATTGCTTTTATTATAGTATAATATTTTCCTTCATCTTTTAACATTTCATCATCTATTATCTTAAAATTATTATTATGTAAATATTGTCTTACTTTGTCTATATCTTTTTGTGGTTGTAATATTAATTCTTTAATATTGTTGGCTATAATATTACCTTTTTCTAATATATCAATCATTAACATACCACCCATACCTGCAATAATAATTGTGTCTATATTATCTTGTAATGTTATTTTTTCAAGTCCATTTCCCAATCGTGTTTGTATATTATCTTGTAAATTATATTTACTAATATTATCAATTGCTTTTTGTAATGAACCTTTAGATATATCACAAGCTATTGCACTTTTTATTTTATTATTTTTATATAAAAAAATAGGTATGTATGCGTGATCTGTACCTATATCTGCTATAATACCATTTATTGTAACTTTTTCTGCTATTTTATTTAATCTATATGATAAATCCATTTTTTAAACCTCTTTTATTATATTTATAATTTTAATCATCAAAATAACATTCTATTGGATAAAATGATAAATCTTCATCAAGTCTAACATATCAACAACAACACCCTGGATAATCTTCATTATCTAAAAAAACTTTTATTTCTCAAAACAGATACTCTAAAGCATAAAAATTTATAAATAAATCAAATAATATTTTACCATTTATTTCTTATAATATTTCATACTATATAAATTTTTAATATAATATTATCACAAATTAATAAAAAAAACAACAAAAACACTAATTAATAAAGTATTTTTGTTGTTTTTTACTAAATTACTTTATAGCACTTTGAAATGCTTTCATCATAGCATCATCATCAGACAAGCCTTCTTCTTTAGCAAGTTTTATTTGTTCTATAACTTCTTTATAGGCTTTAGGTATAACTTTTATAAATTTATTAATTTCTATATCAAAATTATTTAACATATTTTTAGCTTTTTGACTATTTGTATATTTATAATGATTTTGTAGCATTTGTTTTAAATCTTCTTTATCTTCATTATTTAATTGTTCTAAAATAATAAGTTCCATATTACATTTATTTTCAAATTTTCCATCTTCATTATAAACATAAGCCATACCACCACTCATACCTGCACCAAAGTTTCTACCAGTTTTACCAATTATTAAAACTTTTCCACCTGTCATATACTCAAGTCCGTGTTCGCCTATACCTTCAACAACAGCAGTAGCACCACTATTTCTTACACAGAAACGTTCACCAGCTATACCATTAATATAAGCTTCACCTTTTATAGCTCCAAATAAAGCAACATTACCAATAATAACATTTTCTTCAGGTATAAGATTACTTTTTTCACTTGGTGTAACTATAATTTTACCACCACTAAGCCCTTTACCCACATAGTCATTACAATCTCCTAAAACTTTCATTGTAATACCACTTGATAAAAATGCTCCAAAACTTTGTCCTGCAGAACCTTCAAAAGTAAGGTTAATAGTATCATCTTTTAATCCTTTATCACCTTTTACTTTTGCTATATCACTAGATAAAATTGTACCACAAACACGATTAATATTTGTTATACTAAATCTAGCATTAACTTTTTTATCTTCATATATAGCAGGTTCGCATAATTTTAATAATGTATTATAATCAAAAGATTTTTCTATATTGTGATTTTGTGGAATATTGAAAAATCTTTCTTTATCAGATACACTACCTTTTGGTTGATATAAAATGCTAGATAAATCAACTGTTTTAGCTTTGTAATTGTCAACTTTTTTAGGTACTAATTTTTCTACACGACCAACCATTTCTTCAATAGTTCTAAAACCTAATTTAGCCATTTGTTCTCTTAAATCCATAGCAACAAACTTCATAAAGTTTTCAACGTGTTCTGGTTTACCTTTAAATCTTTTTCTAAGTTCAGGATTTTGTGTAGCCACCCCTACTGCACAAGTATCCATATGACAAACTCTGAGCATTGCACAACCTATTGCAATTAATGGTGCTGTAGAAAATCCAAATTCTTCTGCACCAAGTAAACAAGATACTAAAACATCTCTACCTGTAAGCATTTTTCCATCTGCTTCTAAAACAACTTTATTTCTAAGGTTATTTAATAATAAAGTTTGATGTGTTTCGCTAAGCCCAAGCTCCCAAGGAAGCCCTGCGTGTCTTATACTTGTTCTAGGAGCAGCACCTGTACCACCATCATAACCACTTATTAGTATAACATCTGCAAGACTTTTTGCAACACCAACAGCAATAGTACCAACACCTGCTTCACTAACTAATTTTACACTTATTCTAGCATTTCTATTAGCATTTTTTAAATCATGTATAAGTTGAGCTAAATCTTCTATTGAGTAAATATCGTGATGCGGTGGTGGTGATATTAAAGAAACACCTGGTGTAGAATTTCTAGCTTTAGCTATCCAAGGATAAACTTTTTTACCTGGTAAATGTCCACCTTCTCCTGGTTTTGCACCTTGAGCCATTTTTATTTGTATTTCAATTGCATTTTGTAAATAATTTATAGATACACCAAAACGTCCTGATGCTACTTGTTTAATAGCTGAACATTTGCTATCACCATTTTCCATAGGTATAAATCTTTCTGGCACTTCTCCACCTTCACCACTATTAGATTTACCACCTAATCTATTCATAGCTATTGCTAAACATTCGTGTGCTTCTTGACTTAATGAACCATAACTCATAGCACCTGTTTTAAATCTTTTAACAATACTTTCAACACTTTCAACTTCATCTATATTAATAGGCTTTTCATTAAAACGTACATCTAACATACTTCTAATAGTACATAAGCCTTCATTATGGTTATCCATAAGGTTTGCATATTCTTTATATATGCTATAATCTCCCTCTCTAACTGCTTTTTGTAAAAGTGTTACTGTTTGAGGGTTAAACATATGGTATTCTCCACCTTTACGCCATTTATAATCACCACCATATGTTAAGTCTTCATCACTTGAAAATGCTTCATTATGTCTTAATTGAGCCTCTTTTTCAATATGTTCTAAATCTATACCACCTATTCTTGTTGTAGTATTAGTGAAAAATTTATCTACAACTTTTTCACATATACCAAGAGCTTCAAATATTTGTGCACCTTGATAACTTTGTAATGTAGATATACCCATTTTAGACATTACTTTTATAATACCTTTTGTAACTGCTTTTACATAAGTTTTAATAGCTTTTTCACTATCTTCAAAATTATTTTCTATTGTTTCAAAAGTTAAATAAGGGTTTATAGCATTAGCACCATAACCAGTTAAAAGTGCAAAATGGTGTACTTCTCTAGGTTCTGCTGATTGTAAAACAATACTTGTTTTAGTTCTATTACCTGTATTTATTAAATGGTGATGAACACCTGCTGATATTAAAAGTAAAGGTATTGGCATATTTTCTTTATCTACACCTTTATCTGATAAAATTAATATATTAGCACCATTTTTAACTTGTTCATCTACTTGATTAAAAATATCATCAATAGCCTCTTTCATAGTTTTTTCATTTTTATTATAAACTATTGATATATTAGCAACTTTAAAATCTTCACTATTAAGATTTTTTATTTTAGCAAATTGTTCATTTGTAAGTATAGGTGTATCAAGTTTTATTCTTTTACAGTTTTTAATATTAGGCTTTAATAAATTACCTTCCCCACCTAAATAAGTTATAGTACTTGTTACTATTTGTTCTCTTATTGCATCTATTGGTGGATTTGTTACTTGTGCAAAAAGTTGTTTAAAATAATTATATAAAAGTTGATTTCTTTCAGAAAATACTGCAAGTGGAGCATCATTTCCCATTGCACCAATTGGGTCTTCGCCCTTTTCTACTATATCTTTTATAGTAAGTTCAATGTCTTCTTTTACATATCCAAAAGCTTTTTGTCTTATAAGTAAATCTAAGGTTTCTTTTTCCTCAATTTCTCCACTATTTAAACTATCTAAACAAATAAGATTTTCATTAAGCCATTGTCCATAAGGGTTTTTATTAGATATTTTTTCTTTTATTTCAGCATCTTCAATAATTTTACCTTCTTTAGTATCAATAAGTAACATTTTACCTGGTGTAAGTCTATCTTTTTTTATAATATTTTCTTCTTTTATAGGTAAAACACCAACTTCTGATGATAAAATTACATAATCATCATTTGTTACATAATATCTAGCAGGTCTTAATCCATTTCTATCAAGTGTAGCTCCTATTACATCACCATCTGTAAAGCCAATAGCAGCAGGACCATCCCAAGCCTCTCCCATTAAACTATTATAAGCATAAAAATCCCTTTTAGCTTTATTCATATTTTCATCATTTTCCCAAGGCTCTGGTATAGCCATCATAATAGCTTTAGGTAAACTATATCCACAAAGTGTAAGCATTTGTATATAATTATCAAGCATAGCAGAGTCGCTACCATCTTCATTTATAACTGGTAATATTTTAGATAAATCTTCTTTTGAAAAAGCATCTGTTTCAAAGGTTTTTTCACGAGCTTTTATCCAATTTACATTACCTCTAATAGTATTTATTTCTCCATTATGTATAAGGTATCTATTAGGGTGTGCTCTTTCCCAACTAGGAAATGTATTTGTACTAAATCTTGAATGTACTAAAGCTAATGCACTTTCAAAATCTAAATCTAATAAATCTATATAAAATCTGTCTACTTGTTCAGGTGTAAGCATACCTTTATAAACAATAGTTTTACAAGACAATGAAGTAAAATAAAAATAAGGGTCATTATCTATACAATATCTAATTTCTTTTTCTGCTCTTTTAGATATTATAAAAAGTTTTCTTTCAAATTCTTCTTCCGTTTTTAAACTATCCTCTTTTTTAATAAAAACTTGCATAATATAAGGCATAGAATTTTTAGAAGATTTACCAACACATTTACTATATGTAGGTACTGTTCTAAATCCTAAAATATTTTGATTTTCTTCTTCTATTATAGTTTTAAGTTTGTTTATAGTATTGTTTCTTATTTGTTCATTATGAGAACAGAAAAACATACCTATACCATAATCTTTTTCTTTTGGTAAAACTATTCCTTCATCTTTACAAACTTTTTCCATAAATTTATGAGGTATTTGAGTTAAAATACCTGCACCATCACCAGTATCTTCTTCACTGCCAACCCCACCTCTATGAGTAAGATTTTTAAGTATTTGTATAGCGTCTGTTATTATATTATGACTTTTTTTACCTTTTATGTTAGCAATAAATCCTATACCACAGTTATCATGTTCAAATTTTGGGTCATAAAGCCCCTGTTTTTTTGGTAAGCTATAATGCATAAACTTCACCCTTTCTATTATTTAATATATATACAAATTTATTTTATAATCAATATTGTAAAAACTATTTTAATATACTTTTAATAAAAAATCAATTATTTTATATAATTTTGATTGTTTATTTTAAATTTAATTCATTTTAATATATTTTTTAATAAAAATCAATATATTTTTGAAATTTTTATTTTTTTATATTTCAATTTTCAGAAAATTTATTTTGCCATATTTCAACTATTTTAAATTTTATCTTTATAGGTATATCATTTTTATTTTTAGCTTTTGTTATTATATCATATTCTGTATCTGTTAAAATATTTTTTAATTTATCTTTTTCTTCTTTTGGTACTTCTTTTACACTTACATCTATAAAACATAATGGTGGAAACATAACACACCACCAATTTTGGCCTTTTGCTTCACCTATTTCTATTTTTAATGCTTCATATTCTCCTGCTGGTAAAATAATATCACCATATTGTTTTGTAGGAAAATAGTCAAAAGTTATTTTAGCAATAACATTATAATTATATCCATTTTCTTCTATTATTTGTTTAGCTTTTTGTTCTATTTTATTTAAATTTTGTAATAATATTATTCTTGTTTCATCTTTAGACATACTATTATTTAATTCATTTTCTAACATTTTAATTACACTATCTTTTACTTTTATTTTAAGTTGTTGGTCATAATTTTCATCACTATTGGCTAAAACATGTAATCTAATAACTTCATTTGCAATACCTTTTTGTATATTATAAGAATAACTTTTTGTAGTTAATATAAAAATTATAGTAATAAATGTACCTATAAATATTGATAATAATAATATATTTTTTTCTTTTTGTAATATATTCATAATGTCTTCTCCTTACAGTTAATTATATTAATTATTACCATATTTTTCTATTATATACATTTATAAAATATTTTCTATTTAAAAATGGTGTAGACAATATCTACACCTAAAATATTATTACTTATTTTTTCTTATATTATCAATCATATCTTTCTTAAGATTATAAAGTTTTAAAGATAAATCTACTGGTAAAATATGAGGATTTATAAGTCGTTTATGTTCATTCCAAAGACTATCTTTTTCTTTTTCACAATATTCTTTTATTTCCATAGTTTCTCTTTTTTCAAAAATACATTCACCATTTATAAATACAGGTTGTAAAAGTTCTTTTGTATAATATTCTTTTCCTTTTAAAGTCATTGTTTTCCAAGTATTTATTGGATGGAAAATTGTTAAATCTTCATCTTCATTTAATATTTCATCTTCAAGACAAATTAAATCTGCTTTAATTTTATTAGTAGCTTTATCATAAAGTCTAACTATTTTCTTTACTCCTGGATTTGTAACTTTATCTGGATTTTCTGAAAGTTTAATTTTTGGCAACATTTCTCCATTAACTTCTTCTGCACAAAGTTTATAAACACCACCAAAAGCTGGACAATCACTAGAAGTTATAAGATTTGTACCAACACCCCAAACATTTATTTTAGTACCTTGTTGTTTTAAAGAAGAAATAATACTTTCATCTAAATCACTAGAAGCTGCTATACTAGCATCTCTAAACCCTGATTCATCTAGCATAGTTCTAGCTTTATCTGAAATATAAGCTAAATCTCCACTATCTAAACGTATACCATAATTTTTAAGTTCAATTCCTTTTTCTTTCATTTCTTTAAATACTTTTATAGCGTTAGGTACACCACTTTTTAAAGTATCATATGTATCTACTAAAAGAACACATCTATTAGGAAAAATATTTGCATAAGCTCTAAAAGCTGTTAATTCATCTTTAAAACTCATTATCCAACTATGAGCATGTGTTCCAGATATAGGTATATTAAACATTTTACCAGCAAGTACATTACTAGTAGAATTACAACCACCTATTACTGCTGCTCTAGCGCCATAAATTCCAGCATCTGGTCCTTGAGCTCTTCTTAAACCAAACTCCATAACTACATCACCTTCTGCTGCCCATTTAACCCTAGCTGCTTTTGTAGCAATAAGGCTTTGGTGATTTATTATATTAAGTATTGTTGTTTCTATAAATTGTGCCTCTATTATAGTCGATTTTACTCTTACTAAAGGCTCTCCAGGGAAAACTACTGTACCTTCTGGTATAGCATAAATGTCTCCTGTAAATCTAAAGTCTTTTAAATATTCTAAAAAATTTTCTTTAAAAATATTAAGACTTTTTAAGTAATTTATAGTATTATCATCAAATTTTATATTTTTTATATAATCTACTACTTGCTCTAGTCCACAAGTTATTGCATAACCATTATTACTTGGATTTTTTCTATAAAACATATCAAAAACAGCTTTTTTATTATGCATATTAGATTCAAAATAACCTTGCATCATTGTTAATTGATAAAGGTCTGTCATAAGTGTTAAATTATTATCCATTGTATCCTCCATATATAATTTAACCCACCTTTTAGGTGGGCTAAATTATTTTTATAGTTATATAGTGAAATATTATCTATTTACACGAACTCTAAATGTTTCATCATATGTCTTACCATTTTGGTCTTCTGCATAAATAGTATATCTTATATTGCTTCCAACTTCTTCTGCTGGGAATTTAAGTTCCCAAGTATACTCATCACCACTTACACTATCATAAGCAGTACTATAAGCTACTCTACCATTGTTATCATCTACTATCCAAACTTTAGTTATAGCTTTATTAGTAAATACATCTACTCTTATATATTCATTTTTATAAACTTCTTGTGTTTTTAAATTAAAATCATATATTTTACCATCTGCTTGTATGTTTAAATATACATTTAATTTTGTAGATGTTTGATTTTCCTTTTTATCATAAGCTACAACTCTTAAACTATCTTTATTAGAAGTTGTTACTTTTATTCTTGCTTCCCATTCTTTAGTAGAACTGTTATTACTATAAGAACTTTCAACTTTTAATAATTCAGAACTACCATTAAAGATTTTTATATATTCAGCTTGGCTTGTTGTTCTAATTATAAATTTAACATCATCACCAGAAACTGCACCAATATCTCTTTGTTCAGTATTTAATATTACTAAATCACTACTACTATATGTAGAAGCACTAAAACTTATACTTTCTTTTACTTTGTCTTTATCTTTATTATAAGCTACTATATAAAATCTATTTCTACCACTATTTTTTACTGGAATATCTAATTCCCAAATATGTTCTGAATTATTTTTTATAGAAGCATATCTTGTATCATCTACAACTTTATCATTTTCATCTAAAATTTCAACTTTTTCAACATCTGTTGTTGTTTTAACAATAACTTTAATTGTTTCATCTACATAAATATCATCATTAATAATAAATGAATCTTTTATTTTAAGTTTTTCATTAGATGAACTTTCACCACTACCAGTTCCACCAACAGTTATTTTTAATTTTTCATAATTAGTGTCATAACCATTAATTGAATTACCAACATAAGCTCTAAACTCTACATCGCCTCTATCTTCCATAGTAAACTCTGCTTCAAAAACTCTAATTTTATCATTGTTATTAGTAATATTATTATTGTTATTGTTATTGTTGTTGTTATTATTATTATTGTTATCTTTAAATTTATAATTTGTTAATTCTACAACTTTATCATTTTTATCTGTACCAATTTTTACTCTATCAGTATTATTATTAGCTTCAACAGTTAATTTAATTTTATCACCTCTACCTACATCTTTTTTATTTGATGTAAAAGATATAAGTTTAGGTGTAGTGTCTGCATTTACACTAATAGCACAAACTTTATAAGCACTAACATCTTCATTATAAGTTGTTAAATTACCTGGTACAGCTTTTAAAGTTTTAAATGTACTTTTTGTAACATTTGGTGTCCAAGGTACTGAAAATAATCTTGTACCATCTACATTTGTACTATATGTATTAGCTTCAGCAATAATACTATTATTTTCATTAATATCTATTATTTTTATTCTGTCAGTTGTTGAACTTGTTGTTACTGCAATATTAATTTTTTCACCACTATTAAGAGTTGTTTTTTCTGGTATAATACTTACAACTGAAGGGTTATCTGCAATAATATTTACTACCCTTGTATTGTTGTCCCAAGTTACAGGATAACCTAATGCTTCACTAAGCATTCTAACAGGCATCATTGTTCTGTCTTTTACTACAGCTGAAGGTGTATCAAAAGTAGAAGCTGTACCATTTACAGTAATAATTTTAGTACGCATAGTATGCACTACAACTCTATCACCTCTTCTTAAAGTAGCTGTTTCAGTTACTCTATCCCATTCAATAGTAGCTCCTAAAACTTCTGCTGTTTTTCTAAAAGGTACCATAGCTCTTTGATTCATAATTTGTGGATTTGCATCATTAGCATCATAAGCTATTGGTACACCATTTAATTTAACATAAATAGGGTCAGCACCAAAAACAGTAAATGCTGGTACTATCATAGTTAATGCTAATATTAAAGATGTTATAATTTTTTTAAGTTTATTAATCATATACGTCATTTCCTTTCCTAACATATGTAATATAAATTAATTATACCATATATTATAAATTTTAATGTTTCCAATTAATAACATATTTATTACAATTATGTTACAATCTTATTTTATGCCATATTTTTCTCTATAAGCTATCATTTTATCTAAATATTCTTCTCCTTCTATAACCCCAGATTTTATAGCTTCTATAATATCAATAATTGTAACAATAGGATATACTTTTATTCCAAATTCTTCATAAACTTCTTGAATAGCAGACTTTTCATTATTACCTTTTTCCATTCTGTCAACAGATATAATAACAGAATCTACTGTAACATTAGCAGCATTTTTTAATATAGGTAAACTTTCTCTTATAGCAGTACCAGCTGTAATAACATCTTCTATAATTGTAACTTTATCACCATCTTGAAGTTTATAACCTACCATAACACCCCCTTCTCCGTGGTCTTTAGCTTCTTTTCTATTAAAACAATAATTTAAGTTTTTATTATAATCTTTATATAATGCAGATGCAACTGTTACACAAAGTGGTATACCTTTATAAGCAGGTCCAAATAAAACATTACTATTTATACTATTTTGTTCCATACACTTTGCATAAAAATAACCTAATTTATTTATTTGTTCGCCTGTATTATAATTTCCTGTATTAATGAAATAAGGTGTATTTCTTCCACTTTTAGTTACAAAATCACCAAAAGTTAAAACTCCTGAATCACACATAAATTTTATAAATTCATTTTTATAGCTCATTTTTTTAATCCTCCATTTTTAAAATATAAAACTATATAAAATAATTATAATACATTTTAAAAAATTTACAACGTTTAATTTACATTTTTTCAGTTTTATTATAAAATATTATTTGTATTTTAGAAAGGAGTTTATTTATGACAAATAAAAATAAAGGTATATTATTTATTATATTATCAGCTTTTGGGTTTGCACTTATGAGCCTTTTTGTAAAACTATCTGGTGATATACCATCTATGCAAAAAAGCTTTTTTAGAAATTTAGTTTCACTATTTTTTGCATTTTATATTATAAAAAAATCTAAAATAGGTTTTAAATTTCAAAAAGGAAACTTATTAGGCTTAATACTTCGAGCTACTTTTGGTACACTTGGTATAATATTCAACTACTATGCAATAGAAAATTTAATTTTATCAGATGCTACTATGCTTAATAAACTTGCTCCATTTTTTGTAATTATATTTTCATTTTTTATACTTAAAGAAAAAATTAAATTATGGCAAGTTATATCTATATTAATAGCATTTTTAGGAAGTTTATTTATTATAAATCCTAACTTAATAATAGGATTATTAAATAATAATGTACCAAAAACTAGTCTTAATAGTTTACCTGCTTTAATAGGTGTTTTAGGTGCAATGTGTGCTGGTATGGCTTATACAATAGTAAGATTTTTAAGTTTAAAAGGTGAAAAAGGACCTTTTATAGTTTTCTTTTTCTCGTTCTTTTCTTGTTTAGCTATATTACCTTTTGTTATTTTCAACTTTTCACCTATGACTATAAAACAATTAATTTATTTATTATTAGCAGGTGTTTTTGCTAGTCTTGGTCAATTTGCTGTTACTGCTGCTTATGCAAATGCACCAGCTAAAGAAATTTCTATTTTTGATTATTCTCAAATTATATTTTCTGGTATATTAGGATATATTGTATTTAATCAAAAACCAGATATTTATAGCTTTATAGGTTATTTCATTATTTGTTCTGTTGCTATATTTATGTTTTTTATGAATAACAAAAATAAACAATAACAAGTATATATATTTATTTTATGGTTAAAATATGTACATAAAATATTTTAATTTATAGAAGGTGAATATATGTCAAACTTAAATCAAATGGAAATAAATGCAATAAGAGAATGTGTATCTAATAATATCACTATATCTTCTAAATTATCTTGTTATGCTACTAAAGCTTGTGAACCTGAGCTTAAAGAAATGTTTAAAAATTCTAGTATAAAAGCAGAAAAATCAGCTCAAAAATTAATACAATTATTATAGGAGGATATTATGAACGAAAAAGATATGGTTTTAGATATTTTAACAGGATTAAAAGCAAGTATTGTAAATTATGCTAAAATGATAACAGAATGTAGCGACTTAAATTTAAGACAAATTTTTCAACAAATGAGAAATGAAGCAGAAGAAACTCAATATAATTTATATAAATTTGCTGAAAAAAAAGGTTATTATATACCCTCACCTAAAGATACAGATTATGAAATACAAACTTTGAAAACTAAATTAACACAAGCTTTAACGGCCAAAAATGGTGCTGGTCCTATGCCTGCTTTAAAATAATTTAATTTGACTATAGAAAATTTTCTATAGTCTTTTTTATTACCTATCTATACACCTCAACAATCTTTTAAATTTTATTATTGATTAAAAATTACATTTATTATATAATAGCATCTCTTTTAAATAATTTGATATTAACCTTTTTAATATGTTTGAAAATTATTTTTAAAGAGTGTAGACAAAAAAGTCTACACTCTTTCCTATAAATAAGGACTTTCTGCTCTAGCTTTTAATCGTTGCCATCTCCTATCAACTTCATTTTGAATACTTTCTACTATATGACTATATTTTTCATTTTTTAAATGTTTTGTTCGTCCCATTTTAAATAAATAATCTATAATAGGTAATTTTTCATTTTTTTCTTCTGGATTATAATTTAAAGTTGTTATTCCATATTCTATTTCATATAAAGGGTGATAACAACTCTTAACAGCACTTTCTATTACACTTCTTTCATATCTTGGTTCATCACCCCAATTTAAAGGACAAGCAGATAAACATTTTATATAAGCAAGTCCAAATTTTTTACTATATTCTTGTGCTTTTCTTGCTTTTCTAACAAAATCTGTTATATGACTTTCTGCTACTGTTGCAACATAAGGTATATTAGTAGCTGCAAATATTTGAGGATTATCTTTATGGAATAAATCTTTTCCATACTCATATTCTCCTATATGACTTGTTGAACTTTTTGCTCCTTTTGGTGTAGAATATGAAAGTTGGTATCCTGTATTCATATAGCCTCCATTATCATATTCAAAGATTATCATATTATGGTTTCTTATAGCACTACCTAAAGCTGAACCAAGCCCTATATCAAGTCCACCATCACCTGATACCATTATAAAAGTTATATCTTCATCTATTTCTCCTCTTTTTTGTTTTTCTTTATACATTTCTAAAAGCCCTGATAATGTTGCACCACCATTTTGGAAAAGATTGTGAACATAATTTACTTTAAAAGCAGTTTTAGGATAAGATGTAGTTACAACCATACCACAACCTGTTTGAAATAGTAAAACAACATTTCCTTCTATACCACTTAATAGAAGGTTTACATTAACAGGTATCCCACAACCTGGACAAGCTCCATGTCCTGCTGATATTCTTTTAGGCATAGCTGTTATATCTTTTGCACTTCCACCTGTAACATTAAAAGTTTTTTTATCTTCATTATATTCTACTTTTGTTATATTAAGTTTTGTATCCTTAGCTTTTAAAGGTTCAAAATATTGAGTATTTTTAATTTGTAGATTACCTTCATATTTACCTAAATAGTCAAATCTTTTTATTTCATTACCTTCAAAACTAGAAAAAGCTTCTTCAAAAAGGTTAATAGCATCTTCTACATAAAAATCTTTACCACTAAGACCATATATACGAGTAATAACTTTTGTATTTAATTCTTTTTCTTGTAAACTAGCTTTTATTTCTATACTCATATTACCACCATTAGCACCATAACTGTCTTGCCTATCAAGACATATTAAAAGTTTACTGTCTTTACACATATTATATATATCTTCTGTTATCCAAGGACGTAATATTTTTAAAGTAAAAGCTCCTACCTTTTTTCCATCTTTTCTCATTTTATCTACTGCATCTTTAACTGTTTCAAAAGTTGAACCTAATGCAAATATTAAAATTTCTGCATCTTTTGTTAAATATCCTTCTGCTGACTTATATTCTCTACCAGATATATTCTTATATTCTTCAAAAATTATTGGTAAATGTTCTTTAGCTTCTTTCATAGCTAAATTTAATTGAAATTTATTATTAATAAGGTCTGGTTCATTCATATAAGAACCTATTGTTATAGGTTTTTCCATATTTAGAACATTAAATTCTCTTTTACATTCACCTAAAAAGTCTTGTATATCTTTATCATTTTCAAAAATATGTGCTTTTTTCTTTTGATGGCTTGTAAAAAATCCATCAAAGGCTACTATAACTGGTAAATTAACTCTTTCTGCTAATTTTAAACCTATTATATTAAAATCATATACTTCTTGATTATCTTTTGCAAAAAGTATAATCCAACCTGTATTTAAAGTATACATTATATCACTATGGTCACCCTTTATAGATAAAGGCCCTGATACTGTTCTACAAGCAACATTTAAAACCATTGGAAATCTTGTTCCAGACTGTACTGGTAATTGTTCTAAACTATATAGCAGTCCATTTGCACTTGTAGCACTAAATACTCTTCCACCACCAACAGATGCTCCATAACATACACCAGCTGCACTATGTTCTCCCTCTGTTGCTATTAATTTTACTTGACTTTCTCCTTCTGATCTCATAAGGTCTAAACTTTCTGCTATTTGTGTAGATGGTGTTATAGGATAATATCCCATTATATGATAATTTATTTGTTTACAAGCAATACTAGCAAGTTCATTACCACTTTCAAATATAACTTTCTGTTTTAACATAAAATACCTCCTTAAATATTTGTATCTTCTGTATAACTTTCACTAGTTACAAAAGAACTTGCTCCTACTTCTTCAAAATTTAATTTACCTACAATTAAATCTTTATTTCTTATATGATATTTACTTATATCAAAATCCCTTTCTAAACTAACTTGTAATGCTTTTGTAGGACATATTTCAACACATCTTAAACAACCTTTACAATGGTGATAATCTATACCTAAGTTTACCATACATTCTTTACCTTTATATTGCCCCTTTACAAATTGGAATGTCATATCTGGGCAAGTGCTATCACAAAGACCACAATTTATACATTTTTCTTTAATAAAAATAGGTATATAACCTTCTCTACTAGCTGATAAATCGTTAGAAATACTACTACCAAAACAAGTATTTACACCACCTATTGGTGCATTTTTGTAACCCCATTCTCTTTCTAAATCTTTAGCAACTATATAATCATATTTATCATCTGGGCTTATTTCTTTATATTTAACCTCTTCATACCCTCTTTTTATAGCATTTAAATTACTTTCTAATGCTTTAGGATATTTTTTACCTATTGTATCTTTTATACATTGTTGCAACTTTTCTATACACATAAAATCATTAGTTTTTGCTATTGCACCAATCATAACCATATTTACACGGCTTTTAGTTTCTAATGCTATTTTTAAAGCATCTATACAATATAATTTACCTCCATACATTTTTAATATATTTCTAACTTCTTCTGGTTCTTTATCTGTGTTTACAACAACTGAAGTATTTTCAGAAACTCCAGCCATTACATTTTCTTTGTTAGCTAAAGCAATATGAAAAAGTCCTAATATATTTGGTATTTGTACAGGGCTATTAACTCTTATAGGTGTATTTTCTTTTGCATATCTTATATATGCTTTAACTGGTGAACCTCTTTTTTCAGAACCATAGCTGGAAAAACTAGAAGCATTAAGACCTAAATATAATGCTCCATATTCTCCTAAAATTTTACCTGCAAGATTTGCACCAAGTCCACCTATACTTTCAAGTCTTATTTCAAAATAATCCCTTTTAAAACTCATAAAAAAACCCCTTTCAAAACAAATAACTAAATTTAGTATTTATTTTAAAAGGGTAAATTATTCATTTTTTTACTATTTTTCTATTTTCTTTTTAACAGCTTTTTCAAATTTTGTTCTTGGTAACATAACTATATGTCCACAACCTAAACATTTAATTTTAAAATCTGCCCCAACTCTTATTACTTCCCATTCATGACTTTTACAAGGATGAGGTTTTTTAGTATATACTATATCCCCAACTAAATATTCCATTTTCTAAGCTTCCTTTCTTTTGTTTTCTACTATTTCAATAACCCTTTTTGGATAAGGTATATTAATATTTTCTTTATCAAATCGTTTTTTCATAAATCTTCGTATTTCTCTTTCTACTTGCCAATTTTCACCTATTTGTGTATCTGCAAGTATTCTTATAACAACAGCACTATCTGCTAAATCTATTATACCTAAAACTTTAGGCTCTGCTATAAGTCCATTTACCATTTTATTTTTATATATTTTAATTGTTTCATCTTTCATAACTTCTATAACTCTATCAATATTTTCTTCATAAGCAACTCCTATATCTATAGTAGCTCTATTAAATTCTTTTGACATATTAGTTATTATTTTTATCATACCATTTGGTATAATATGTAAATCACCATCAGCACTTCTTATTCTTGTACTTCTAAGTCCTATACTTTCAACTGTTCCTGTTAATCTATCTACTGTTATAATATCACCTACTCCAAATTGGTCTTCAAATAATATAAACATACCTGTTATAACATCTTGGACTAAACTTTGTGCTCCAAAACCTATTGCAACACTACCAACCCCCGCAACAGCTATTAAAGAAGCAACATTTACTCCAAAATTAGTAAGTATACTACATATAACAATAAACCAAACAGTATATTTAGTAACACTAGATAATACTTCTGATAAAGTTTGCCTTTTTCTATCACTAAGTTTATTATTTAATCTTAATGATTTTTTTATAAATCCTATTAAAATTTTTATAACAATACCTGCTATTATAACTTGAAAAATACTAAGTCCTATATCTGCCAATATTTCTATTAACCAATCTAAACTTTTTATAGCATTCATTTTTTCTGTTAATTTATCCATAGTTCGCTCCTTTTTCTTTTGTTTTTAATATATTATTCTTTTATATTTTTCACAAAATATGTAAATATTTTTTTATTATATTCATCATTTAAAGCTTCTGGATGCCATTGTACACCTATAAAAAATAAATTATTATCATTATATTCTATTGCTTCAACAATATTTTCACAAGTAGCACAAACGTTAAAATTTTTTGCAACTTTATTAACTATTTGATGATGAACAGAATTTACTCTTATTATATCTTTTTTTAATATATTATATAAAATACTTTTTTTCTTTATATTTACATAATGTGTAGCAATACTTTTATCTTCTTTTTGACTATGTCCCTCTATATGTTGTATAAGATTTCCTCCAAATGCTACATTCATTACTTGCATACCTCTACATATAGCAAGAGTTGGTATTCTTCTTTCCAATGCCTCTTTTAATAAACATATTTCAAACATATCTCTTTCTATGTATATATCATTTGTTTTTATATGTTTTTCTTCATTATAAAATGTTGGTTCTATATCTCCACCACCTGTTAATAAAATACCTCCTATCAAATTGTAGTCTATATTTTTTATATTATAATCACAAATATAATAAGGTATATTAAAACTTTTTATATTATTTATATAATGTTTATTAATAAAAAATTTTTCGTTATCATTAGAAGGAACTATTAAAATAAATTTTTTCATAAACCCTCCTTATTTTAATATACTTATATATTTATTACAATGTTAAAAAAATATTATTTTTTTTAATAAAATAGTTTTCAAAATTATTTTTTTATGATAAAATTATTATACTATAATTTGTTAATATTGTAAATTGAGTAAATATTTAAGGAGTTTATTATGGTTAACTTAAATTTAATGGATTTAGATATGTTAAAAGAAGTTGCTAGTATTGGTACTGGTAATGCTGCTACAAGTCTATCAAGAATTGTTAAACAACGTATATCTATGTCTGTACCTACTGTAAAAATGCCTGAATTTAAAAATCTTAATAGCATTATTGGTGGTAATGATGTCTTAATATGTGGTTTATTAGTTGGTATTAGTGGTGATATTAATGGTATGATTATGTATCTTATGACAGAAAAATCTGCCTGTACTTTAGTTAAAGAAATTATGAACAGAGATAGAAAAAGTTTTTTTGAATTTGATGAAATAGATTGTTCTATGATTACAGAAATAGGTAATATTCTTACTAGTTCTTATCTTACAGCATTATCTAAACTTATGAATTATAAAATTAAACAATCTGTCCCTTCTCTTTCTATTGACATGGCTGGAGCTATATTAAGTGTACCTGCTATTGAATTTGGTCGTGTTGCGGATAGAGTTTTATTTATAGAGTCTAAATTTAATCAAACTACAGATATAAATAAAGATTTATCTGGATTTTTTATACTTGTACCTGATATGGAATCTAAAAATAACACAAATAATGAAGAAGTTGAAGAAAATAATGAAGATTTTGTTGATAATAATTAACAAACATTAATTATAAGGTTATAGGAAAATTCTATAGCCTTTTAAGTAATGTTTGTTATAAAATTTAATTAAGATTATATATTGACTTAAAATATAAATTATGATAAAAAATTAAATAAACATTTTAAAATTAACAATTTTATTATATAATTTTTAGAGAGGATTTATTTATGAACAATATTAAAACTTGTACTTACAATATTAGATATGATAACTTAGGTGATAAAAATTGGGGTTGGAATGAAAGAAATGAACATATAATAAATATAATACAAAGAGAAAATTTTGATATTTTAGGTATTCAAGAAGCACTACCTCACCAACTTGAGACTTTACAAACAATAAATACATATGATTTTTTTGGTATATCTAGAGATGGTGATACAAAAAAAGATGAATATAATGGAATATTTTATAAAAAAGAAAGATTTAATAAAATAGATGGTGGTTACTTTTGGCTTTCTAAAACACCAGAAACACCTTCTTTTTATGAAGGTGCAGGTTGTAGAAGAATTTGTGTTTGGGTTATGCTTTTAGATAAATTAAATAATAAAAAAATTGTATTTTCTGTAACTCATCTTGATAATTCTTCAGAAGAAGCTCGTATTTATGGAGGTAATTTAATATTAGAAAAACTTTCTTATTATTACAAAAATTATCCTTTTGTTTTAATGGGTGATTTTAATTCTTTACCAACTGATGAAGTCTATAAAAATATGTGTAATAAATTTTCAGAAGTAAAAAATATTTATAATTTTGAACCTAAAGGTACTTTTACTTGTGATGCTGATTTTAATGTAGATTCTAATGCCGAAGAATTAGAAATAGATTTCATATTTGTAAATAATTTTGTTAATATTGAAAATGTTAATATTTTGAGAAACAGTTTTAATGGTAAATATATATCTGACCATTTCCCTGTTGTAGCTAATATTAATATTTAAAAATAAAATTAGTCAAGACTAAAAAGTCTTGACTTTTTCAATATAAAAGTTAATCAAGTTTTAAGAGGAGAGAATAACTTAACTAAACTTTTCATAGTTTATCTTATCTTGAGAAACACCTAATTCAATAAGATTTTTTTCTAGTGATTCCATAAACATAGGTGGTCCACAAAAATAAAATGCAGCATTTAAAGGTAGATTTTCTTTAATCCATTCTTTTGTAACAAATCCTTTTACATCATAATCTTTTCCTAATTTATCATTATCTAATGGATTAGAGTAAAAAACAAAATTTTTAAGATTATTTTCTTTACAAATATTATCAATATCACTTACAAAAGGGTGTATATTAGAATTTTGTACTGCCTGTACAAAAATAATATTTCTATCTTTAGCATTAGCAAGTAACATAGACAACAAAGGAGTTATACCAATACCACCAGATAATAAAACAATAGGCATATCTTTAGGTAAATTTTCATCTAATACAAAAATTCCACAAGGTGGCATAGCTTCTATACTATCACCTATTTCTAAATTATTATGGAGGTATGAACTCATAATACCACCTTCAATTTTTTTAACACTTATTCTATATGTATCTTCATTTGGTAAATCTGAAAGACTATAAGTTCTAATAATTTCTTTCATTTTAGCATCATCTGTTTTTATCTTAAAAGGTAAAAATTGTCCTGGAATATGTTTAGGCAACTTTTCCCCATTTTTTGCTTTAAAATAAAATGATTTTATTGTATCACAAACATCTTTTTTATCAACTAAAACTAATTCTTTAAAATTATCCCAATTACTCATATAAATACCCTCCTAATTAATAATTATTATTATATAATAATTATATTCTATTATTTAAAATAAGTCAAGAAATATATTAAAAAATTTTCAACAAAAATAACTTATACTAATTTTTAGTTAATAATTACAAATAATTATATTTATTTACAAAAAAGATAAGTTTATATTAAACTTATCTTTTTTAATACTTTTTATTTTATATATACATTAATACCTTTTGATAAATATTTTTCTTTTGTTGCTAAACCCCCTCTTATATGTCTTTCAGACTTATTAAGGTCTAAAACCTTTTTTGCCTTATTTGCAAGATTAGGATTTATACTTAATAATCGCTCTGTTACATCTTTATGTACAGTACTTTTACTAATTCCAAATTTTTTAGCAGTTTCTCTAACAGTAGCATTTTTATTAATAATAAAATTTGCTACATCAACTGCTCTTTGCTCAATATAAGGTTTCAAAAGAGCTCCTCCTAAAAACTAATCTGTTTAATTATATGAAAGAACTCCTTTTTTATTACATTTATTTTATTATACATTTTATAAATAAATATTAGAAATCTTCTTTTACTTCTTTTAATAACTTCTTAAAATTTAAATATATTTTTTATATAGATTACTTTTAATGTCTATTTTCTTATTTTTAGCATAAAATAATCTTTAATTAATAATTTTTATAATTATAAATTTTAAATTTAATTATATAATTTTACTTAAAATATATTATATTAATTTACTTATTCTTCAAATATTTTTTTCCATTCTCCGTAACCTTTTTCCTCCATTTCATTATATGGAATAAATTTTAATGATGCACTATTAATACAATATCTTATACCATTAGGGCTTTCTGGTTCATTATAAAAAATATGCCCTAAATGTGCATCTCCTGTTTTACTTTTTACTTCTGTTCTATCCATTCCATAAGATTTATCTTCTTTAAATATTATATTTTCATCACTAATAGGAGCACTAAAACTTGGCCAACCACAACTACTATTATATTTATCTAAAGAAGAAAAAAGAGGTTCTCCTGTAGTTATATCAACATAAATCCCTTTTTCAAAAAAGTCCCAATATTCACCTGTAAAAGCATGTTCTGTAGCTCCATTTTGAGTTACATTGTATTGTAACTCTGTAAGATTATTTTTTAATTCTTTATCACTTGGTTTATTATATTTTGATAATTTAGGAACGTTTTTTATAACATCATTAATTTCATCAAATGTTTTTGGTACAATATGACAATATCCATTTGGGTTTTTATATAAGTAGTCTTGATGATATTCTTCAGCTGTAAAAAATCTACTCAAAGGTTCAATTTCTACTACAAACTTATCATGTTTTTGTTTTTCTTCTTCAACAAACTTTGTTACTATTTCTTTAGAATTTTCATCTACAAAATAAATACCTGTCTGGTATTGATCGCCTATATCATTTCCTTGTCTTTTTTCAACTGTTGGGTCAATTACATAAAAAAATGCTTTAAGTAATTGTTCTAATGAAACTTCTTCTTCATTATAAACTACTTTAACAGTTTCTCTATATCCTGTATCCCCAACTAAAACTCTTTCATAATTTGGTATAATGTCCTCTTTACCATTAGCATATCCACTTTCTGCATCTAAAACACCATCTATACTTTGAAATAATTTTTCTATACCCCAAAAACAACCACCTGCAAAATAAATTTCTTTACCATTTTCTATATTTTTGTTAGATTTTATCATTTCCACTTTTTTCTCCTCCTTTTCTATATTACTACAACCATTTAAAAATAAAAGTAAAAAACAATATACGAAAAAAATAATTAATTTTTTCAATAAAAATTTCCTTTCTATATTAATTAGAATATTAACCTCATTTGATACCAACAACCCCCACCATGTTCAGATTGTGAAATACCTTCATTAGAAAATCCAAAATGTTCATAAAAAGAAAGTAACTTTTCTTTACAAGTAAGTACAACACCTTTTCTATTTTCATTTTTTGCATTTTCAATAAAATGACGCATTAACATACCTGCATACCCTTTATTTTGGTATTCTGGTAAAATATCTATACCAAAAATCATTTGCCATTTACCATTTTCATTATGTAAACTAGCATTTTCATACATTTCATCATTTAAATTTTCAATATCTGTAACCATTCCATTAATAAATCCTATAATTTTACTATTATCCACCAATATAAAAAATTGATTTCTAAAAGTATTAATTCTTTGTTTTATACTTTCTAAATTTGCAGCCTCTGCTGGTGGAAAACATATTTTCTCTATATTTGCTATATCAATAGCATTTTCTAGAGTAGCTTTTTCAATATTCATAATATACTCCTTTTTATATTATGTTATATTATTATAATTATATTGTCAACAATAATTTATATTTTAAAATAATAATTATACTAAAATATCAAATATAAATTATATTTTAATAAATATATTTTATTATTTTTATATAATTTACTTTACCATATATAATTGTTGTAATATAATATTAATAAAAATTATTAAAAATTAGATGTAATATTTATAAAAGTAGATTTGTTTAGTTCAATACATATTTTAGAACTATTAAAAATGCAAAATATGATAAAAATAATAAAAAATAATCCTAATAAAAATATATTATTTATTTTGGGTGCAGAACATACATATTGAATAAAAGATGAACTTAAAAAACTAGATAATATTAAACTAGTTTTTACTTTATAAAGGAGGCTATATAATATGAATAAAATATCAAACATATATAAAGAATTAACAGAAGAAGAAATTAAAAAAATTATATTAGAAAACTTTAATGACAAACTATTAAATTATAACTTATTAAAAGGTGGTTTATTTAATACAACCTACTTTTTACAATTTGAAAATAATAAAAAGTATGTTTTAAGAGTAGGACCTATTAACAGACATTTACTAATGCCTTTTGAGCATAACTTAATGAATGGCGAAAAATATTTTTATGAATTATGTAAAAAAGAAAATATTCCTGTATCTAATGTAGTAGTTTGTGATACTTCTAAAAAAATTATAGATAGAGATTATATGATAGTAGAATATATTGAAAGTATTGTAATGAGTGAAGCAACCTTAACAAAAAAAACAAAAAAACTTTCTTTATGAAAAAGTAGGACAATATGCTTATAAAATACAAAATATAAAAGGAAATAAATTTGGACGTTTAGCAGATTTAGTTAATAGAAATGGATTTGATACTTGGGTAGAATATTTAAAAAATGATATTGAAAAAATAACTAACTTACATATACAACATAATATTTTAACAATAGAACAAGTTAATAATATAAAAAGTTTAATAATAAAATATGAAAATATTTTAAATGAAGTTAAAATTCCAAGATTAACTCATTGTGATTTGTGGGAAGGAAATATTTTATTAGACAAAAATAACTTAGATAATATAGTCGCTATTATAGATGGTGATAGAGCTATTTTTGCTGATGCTGAATATGAATTTGGTTCACCTTATATGGTAAATGAATACTTTATAAAAGGTTATGGTAAAAATTTAGATATGTCTGATAATGGAATTATAAAAAGAAATATTTATTGGATAGCTTATAATCTTTTAGATTGTTATGTTTGGTTCATACAATATAATAATATAAAAAATGGACAAGATACTAAAGAAAAAATATTAAATTTAGTAAAAACCCTATTATAAATAAAAAAGGTTGCAAATTAAAATGCAACCTTTTTATTGTTTATAATTAAGCTAACTCTTTATTATTTTTATATATAAAAGTTGGTGGTTCTTCTTTATTAACAACCTTTTCTGTTATAATACATTTTTCAATATTATCATTAGAAGGTATATCATACATAATATCAGTCATAAAACTTTCTACTATTGCACGAAGTCCACGAGCTCCTGTTTCTTGAGAAATAGCCTTTTTAGCAATAGCTCTTATAGCAGGCTCATCTATTTCTAATGTTACACCATCTAGTTTGAAAAGATATTGATATTGTCTTATAAGTGCATTTTTTGGTTGTGTTAATATAGATACTAAAGAATCTTCATCTAAATTATTTAAAGTAACAACAACTGGCATACGTCCTATAAGTTCTGGTATAAGTCCAAATTTATGCAAGTCTTGAGGTAAAACATCTTTTAATATTTCACCAGAAATTAATTCTTGTTTTGATGGAGTTTCAGCACCAAAACCTATAACTTTATTTTTAGTTCTTTTTTGAATAACTTTTTCAAGACCACTAAAAGCTCCACCACATATAAATAATATATTAGAAGTATCTATTTGTATAAATTCTTGATGTGGATGTTTTCTACCACCTTGAGGTGGAACAGAAGCAACAGTACCTTCTAAAATTTTTAAAAGCGCTTGTTGAACACCTTCACCACTAACGTCTCTTGTAATAGAAGGATTGTCAGCTTTTCTTGCTATTTTATCAACTTCATCTATATAAATAATACCTCTTTGAGCTCTTTCTATATCAAAATCTGCCGCTTGAATTATTTTTAAAAGTATATTTTCAACATCTTCCCCTACATAACCAGCCTCTGTAAGACTTGTAGCATCAGCAATAGCAAAAGGAACATCTATAAGTCTAGCTAATGTTTGTGCAAGTAAAGTTTTACCAGTGCCAGTAGGACCTATTAATAAAATATTACTTTTTTGTAATTCTACATTACTTTCTATTGGGTCAGAAGTAATTCTTTTATAATGATTATAAACAGCAACAGCTAAAGCCTTTTTTGCATCATCTTGACCTATAACATATTGGTCAAGGTGTTCTCTTATTTCTTTTGGTTTAGGTAATTTAAAGTCGGGAGAAAAACTTGAATGTACAGGCTCAGCTGGAAATTCTTCATATATTATTTGACAACAAAGGTCTACACATTCATCACAAATATAAATGTTTTTAGGACCTGCAACTAATTTTTTAGCTTCATCTTGAGATTTACCACAAAATGAGCAACATATTTTATGTTCATCTTTTGAAGGCATTTACTTCACTCCTTAATTATTGAGGTTTTGTAATAACATTGTCTATAAGCCCATAAGCTTTAGCTTCTTCAGCAGACATATAGTTATCTCTTTCTGTATCATCTTTAATAGTTTCTAAAGATTGTCCAGTATTTTCAGAAAGCATTTGATTTAATTTATTTTTAATCTTTAATATTTGCTCTACTTGAATTTGCATATCAGTAGCTTGACCTCTAGCTCCACCTAATGGTTGGTGTATCATTATTTCTGCATTTGGTAATGCATATCTTTTTCCTTTTGCTCCACCTGCAAGTAAAAATGCACCCATACTAGCTGCAAGA
>CALWDX010000061.1 GCA_944376805.1 uncultured Clostridia bacterium | reverse complement strand
ACTACATTTTAATATACCATATTCATAAACTATTTTATCTTTACTTTCAAAAAATACAATTTTTCCTTTATCAATAAAAATTAAATAGTCAGCAACTTTTTCTAAATCACTTGTAATATGAGAAGATACTAAAATACCTTTATTTTCATCTTGTATAAAATCTAAAAATATATCTAATATTTCATCTCTAACAACTGGGTCTAATCCACTTGTAGGTTCATCTAAAATTAATAATTTAGCATCATAACTTAAACTAACTATTATAGATAGTTTCATTTTCATACCTTTAGAAAACTCTTTAATCTTTTTATTTAAAGGTAATTCCATTTTATTTGCATAATTAAAATATTTTTCTTCATTCCAATTTTCATAAATATTTTTAAGTATTTTATTAAGTTTTGTTATATTTAGATTATCTGGAAAAGTATCCCCATCAAAAACTACACCTATGTAATTTTTACTTTCATCTTTAAGTTGGTTATCACCTAAAATAATAACTTCACCACTATCTTTTTTTGCTATATCTAAAATAGTTTTTATAGTAGTAGTTTTACCTGAACCATTTCTACCTATAAGCCCTACAATACTACCTTTAGGTACATTAAAATTAATATTCTCAATACCAGCATCTTTATATTTTTTAGTTAAATTTTTTACTTCTAATATATTATTCATAGCTACTCCTCCTCAAAAATAATATCAATAATTTGTTTAAATTCTTCTACTGTAATACCTGATGATTTGGCAATACTTATACATTCTATAAGCTTTTGTTCAATAATTTTAAAATTTTGTTCTTTTAATCTTTCTTTATTTGTTGAAGAAACAAAAGTTCCTTTACCTGAAACTGTTTCTATAAAACCCTCTTTTTGTAAATCTTCATAAGCCCTTTTTGTAGTAATAACACTAATTTTTAAATCTTTAGCTAAAGCTCTTATAGATGGTAAAATATCACCCTCTTTTAAATCTCCATTTAAAATATTCATTCTTATTTGATAAGCTATTTGTTCATAAATTGGTTTATCTGAACTATTTGATATAATTATCTTCACATATAATCTCCTGTATATACTGTATATATATTATATACACAGTATATACACCTATTTAAAATTTGTCAATATATAAAATTTATTTTTATTAAAAAAATAAAAAAATAAGGCATACTTATGTATACCTTATTTTTTTATAACTTATTATTTAAAACATCTAATATTGTATCTTTCATATTGTAATAATAACATATCTGTTTTAATGTATTAATAATTTCTGAAATAGCTAATTCTTCTTCATCTTCACTACCTTCAATACCTAATAATCTTTTTATATTAAATTCTAACCAGTGAATCCTATGAATATTTACTTCATATATAACTTTCCAATTACTAGGTTTATTACCTCCAGCTTGTATATATGATTTAATAAAACTAATGAATAAATTAAAATCTATATTACATTGTTCATAGCCACTCCAACATAAAGAAAGTTCTAATAACTCTATAAATGGATTAGAATATCTTAAACATTCTAAATCTATAATATAACAATCATTATTTTCCCAAAGAACATTTTTAATATCCATATCATTATGACAAATAGATTTTATTTTAGGTACTTCATTTAAAATGTTATTATAATCTTCTTGAAAATTATTAAGAATTTTTATATTTTCATTTAAAATATTATAAATATTTTGATTTTTACTTTTTAATTTAGTTAAATAAAATTCCCAGTCAATATTTACCTTATCTAATTTACAATCTTCTTCTTTTAAGTCTATTTTGTGAATTTTTGCAAGAATATTACCTATTTTTTCACAATGATATTGTTTTATTTCATCTTTATTTAATTTAACACCATTACACCAATTAAATATATAAAAAAATTGATTATTAATTTTTTGGATTTTTTTATTATTCAACTTTATAGGTACAACAACTGGTATATTATTATTTAATAAAATCTCTTCTAATTTTTCTGCATTTTCATAATTTTGTAATGCATCTTTTCTTTCCATAACATAAGGATTTAATAATTTTATTGCATATTTTCCACTTTCTGTATTTAAAGAATACATTTTATGCATAAATCCACCTGTTAAAACTTTTGGTTCTTCTAAAAGATTTCCTAAATTAAATTGTTTACATATATTATAAAATATATCTTTCATTATATTTATAACCTTTCATAATTATAAACTATTCATTATATCTTGCATATCATATTTACCAGCTGGTTTATTAGCTAAAAATTTACTAGCTTTTACAGCACCTATAGCAAATACTTCTTTTGAATGTGCAAAATGAGTAAATTCTATTATTTCATCTTTACCAGCATATATAACAGAATGTTCACCAACAATATTACCACCTCTAATAGCAGATATACCTATTTCTTTATTACTTCTTTTTTCTCTTACTTTACTTCTATCATAAACATAATCAAATTTATTGTCCATAGATTCATTTATAGCATCAGCAAGTAAAAGAGCTGTTCCACTAGGTGCATCTATTTTTTGGTTATGGTGTTTTTCTATTATTTCTATATCAAAACCATTTTCATCTAATATAACAGATGCTTTTTTTAATAAATTTGCTATAAGGTTAATACCTAAACTCATATTAGCAGATTTAAAAATTGGTATATGTTTAGATGCTTCTTCTATTTTATTAATAGTTTCATCACTTAACCCAGTAGTACATACAACAACTGGCATTTTTTTATCTAAACAATAATCTATAAGTCTATCAACTGCTATAGCAGTAGAAAAATCTATAATAACATCTGCTTGTATATTACAGTCATTTATATCACTAAAAGTTGGGAATGGTGCATTAGCAGGGTTTAAATCTATACCTGCTACTATTTCGCTATTTTCATCTTGTTCTACTATTTTACAAATAGCTTGTCCCATTTTACCATTACAACCGTGCATTATTATTTTTATCATATTATCACCTTTTCATTAGTTATTTTTAGTATAGCCTATTCTAAAATTAGAATAGGCTTAAAATTAATTTATTATTTTATTAAACCATAATTTTTCATAGCTGTTTTTAAAATTATTTTATCTTCTTCTTCCATTTCAATAAGAGGCTCTCTAAAATATGCTTTACCATAACCTATAAGCTCAATAGCAGTTTTTATAGGTATAGGGCTAACTTCACAAAATAGGGCATTATTAAGCTCTACCGTAGAAAGCTGTAAATCTTTACTTTTTTCTAAATTTCCATTTAAAAATGTGTCTACAATATTATGAGTATCTTTAGGTATAATATTAGCCATAACAGAAATAACACCTTTTCCCCCTAAAGATAATATAGGTAATATTTGATTATCATTACCTGAATATATATAAAAATCTTTAGGACAAATACTAGCTATTTCTACAACTTGTGAAATATTTCCACTAGCTTCTTTTATACCTACAATATTATCTATTTTAGATAATTCTAAAACAGTTTTAGGTAACATATTAAACCCTGTTCTAGAAGGAACATTATAAAGTATAATAGGTAATTTAACACTTTCTGCTAATATTTTATAATGGTTAATAATACCTTTTTGAGTTGTTTTATTGTAATATGGTGTAACTATTAAAAGTCCATCAACACCTAATTCTTCACATTTTTTACAAAGTTTAACACTTTGCATTGTATTATTACTACCAGCACCAGCTATAACTGGTACTCTTTTATTTACTTTTTCAACACAAAATTTAATAACTTCAAAACGTTCTTCTTCTGTCAATGTACTAGGCTCACCTGTTGTTCCACATACTACAATTGCATCTGTACCATTTTCTATTTGAAAATTTATAAGTTTTTCAAATGTATCAAAATCTACTGTTTTATCTTCTTTAAATGGGGTTATTATAGCTACCCCTGAACCTGTAAAAATACTCATAATATACACCTCTTTTTTATTTTTGTATTAAATCATATCATTTTTTATAATATATTCAGCTATTTGAACAGCATTAGATGCTGCTCCTTTTCTTATGTTGTCTGCTACAACAAACATATTTATACCACTATCTACACTTTCATCACGTCTTATTCTTCCTATGTAAACATCATCTGTACCATTAGATATTGTAGCTAAAGGATATTCATTTTTTGTATAGTCATTTAAAACTACAACTCCTTGCATATTTTCTAATTCTTTAATTAATTCATCAAGTTCAAAATCTTCATAAAATTCTACATTTATACTTTCACTATGTGAATTTTCAACTGGTACACGAACAGTAGTAGCTGTAATTTTTAAATTTTCATCGTGTAATATTTTTCTTGTTTCATTTACCATTTTCATTTCTTCTTTTGTATAACCATTATCTAAAAAGTTATCTATATGTGGTATACAGTTATTGGCTATTGGGTGTAAAAACATTTGAGGTTCTTCACCTTTTAAACCATTTTGTAAATCTAACACACCTGCTCTACCAGCTCCTGAAACAGCTTGATAAGTAGAATAAACTATTCTTTTAATTTTGTATTTATCATTTAAAGGCTTTAAAGCAACAACTGCTTGTATAGTTGAACAATTAGGATTTGCTATAATACCTTTATTTTTTGCAATATCTTCTGGATTTACTTCTGGTACAACTAAAGGTACATCTTTATCCATTCTAAAATATGAGCTATTATCTATTACAATACAACCTTTACTAGCAGCTATAGGAGAATATATACGACTTGTTTCTCCACCTGCTGAAAATAAAGCAATATCTATACCTCTGTCAAAAGAATTTTCTGTAAGTTCTTCTACTTCATATTCTTTTCCATTAAAAGTTATTTTAGTTCCTGCACTTTTTTTAGATGCAAATACATAAAAATTATCTATAGGTAAGTTTTTTTCCTCTAAAACTTTTAAAAAAGTTCTACCAACCATACCAGTAACACCAACAACAGCTAAATTAACTTTTTTCATAAAATTTTCTCTCCTAAAAACATAATATAAAAGACTGACTAAAAAGCCAGCCTGAAAATTTATAGAACTAGCCCAAAGGCTAATAAAATATAATCGTTCTAATTAATTGTTCAGATAGCTCTCCGTCAATAAAAAGACGACAGTCATAAGGCTATTAACCACTACAACCAGATTTAAAATATTTAGGTATTTTAAATCTTCGGCATTTTTTCCTTTTAGTATATTTCTTTTGTACCTAAATACATCTACATACTTACTAATAAAAAACGCACCTCTATCATTTTTTATATAATAACATTTTAATTTTTCTATGTCAATATATTATATTATGTTTAAATAAATTTATACTTATTTTTACGTTTTAAAGTTAAAAAATTTATTTTTAATATATATAAATTTCATTGTATCAAAAAAATAAGTTTATATTTTTAAAAATATTTATTAAATTTATAACTTTCTTTTAAACTTTTATTATTTTTTAGTTTCAAATTTTATTAATTCATTTATAAAATCTTTTAAATTTTTATTAGATAAATCTAAACCTCTAGGCAATAGACTTTTTTTAGTAAAACCTGGTATAGTATTTACTTCTAAAACATAAATATCATCATCTTTTATTATAAAATCAACATTTGCATAACCTTCACACTTTAATAAATTAAATGACTTTTTAGCTACTTCTTTTATCATAGTTTGTAAAAATTTTGGCAACTTTGAAAAATGTATATTAGTATCTTTATTATATTTAGCACTATAATCAAAAATTTCTTTATCTCTATTAATATCTAAAACAGGTAAAACATATAAACCATTTTCATTTTGTATAACACTACATATAGCCTCTTTACCATCAATAAATTTTTCTATTAAAACATCTTCTTCTAATTCTTTAACACTTTCTATAGCTTCAAAAACTTCTTCTATATTTTTAGCAATTTTTATACCTATACTAGAACCACCTTTATTAGGCTTTACTATAACAGGATAAATAAGTTCATCTATTTCATTTTTATATAAATATGGATTTTCATTTTTTCTTATATATACATAATCTATAACTGGTATATTATTAACTTTTAAAATAGTTTTAGAGAGATTTTTATCCATACATATTCCACTAGCTAAAGATTTGCTACCTACATACTTTATATTTAAAAGTGTTAAAAGAGCCTGTATAGTTCCATCTTCACCTATACCACCATGCATAAGATTTAAAATAATATCAGGTTTAAAATCATTTATAGATTGTATTAACATATCTACATCTTTTGCATCTATATCTAATATATTATATTTTTCTTTATCTATATTTTCAATAACATTTTCAAAAGATTTTAAAGATATTTCTCTTTCTAAAGATATACCACCTTTTAAAATCATTAGATTAGACTTCATTTAATCCCTCCAAAACTATATATTATAAATTTCTTAAATTTTTTGCTGCATCTTCTGGTAACATTGAATTTACAAACATACCTGTAGAAAATTCAAAACCAGCTAAATTTCCCACTCTAGGTATAATTTGTATAAAAAAATGATACTCATATTCTTCTCTAATTCCATTATAAACACATATATTATAATCTACATTATTACAAGCTAAATTTAATTTAATTAAACATTTTTTTAAAATAATACCTAATTGATTAATCATATTATTGTCTAAATATCTAATATTAGTAATATGTTTTTTAGGTATAATATTTATTTCATAACAATATAAACTGTCTTCTGGACAAAATGCTATAAACTCATTATTCTCATAAACTAAATTTTTACTAAAATCTAAATTACAAAAATAACATTTACAATATTCTTTTTCATATTGTTTCAATACATTTAACATATATTTTTGCTTATTAGGTAATATATCTAAACCTAAAACCTGCCAATGTGAATGTGATTGAGAAGCTCCTGCATTCATGCCTTGATTTTTAAAAACTTGTACATATTTTAATTTATTATCTTTATATAAAATATTTAATATATCTTTTATAGATTTTATTAAATAAAACATATGCTCATCTGTATAATTAATTATGTTTTTTTCGTGGTCTTTAGTATCTATTAAAACATAATGTATCCCATAACTTTCTCTATCATATCCTGTTATAGGATATTTATTATATATTATTCTAATTTCATCATTAAAACTAATATAAACTGGTTCTGAAGTCATATGTTTATTTTCTAAACAAAATGGACATATTTTTAAAGGTGTTGTTAGTATATCTTTCTTAATATTTTGTGGTCTTTTTGCTCTATCTAAAGAATAAATTACATATTCTCCAGTTAAAAAATTTTTCTTAATCAATTTACCACTTCCTGTTCTATATACCATTTTTCTATATTATTGTATTGGTTATAAATATTCGGCTTTTTATCTCCCTTTACAGTATAATCTGTAAGAAGAATTTGGTCTTTAAAAAGTATACCTACAACTGGTAATTGTTCTGCAAAATATTGTTGCATATCTTTTGCAGCCTTTAAAAATACTTCTTCAGATGTAGCATTATATAAATTGCTTACTAAAAGGTCCATTCTAGAATCTTTAAAATTTTGATAATTAATTCCACCTTCACCAGTTCCTGAAGACATTAAAAAACTTTGTAAATTTGGTATTGTACCAAAATCTATACCTGCTAGAAACATATCAAAATTACCTGTTTCTAAATCCTTTTTATATTCTTCAAAAGGTTTTTTTACTATATTAATATTAAGCCCTAATTGACTTAATCTTTTTTGTATTAATTCTGATGTTTCTGTTCTTTCTTTATTTTCTTTATTAACCAATAAATTTAAAGTAGTCATTTCTTTTGTAAGATTAGCTTTACCTAAGGCCTCTATAGATTTTGCTAGATTATAGTCATACATTTCTAATTCTTTATATGCTAAAAAAGATTTTGGATTTATAGGGGCTAAAGCTTTTTCTCCATTATTTAAATATATATTTTTTATTATTTCATCTTTAGGTATAGAATAAGCTATAGCTTTTCTAAGTTCTACATTTTTAAATATATCTTTATCAAAGTTAAAACCTAAATATTCAAAATTATTACTATTTATACCTGTACTTATTTTTTCTCTTTTATAATTCAAATTTCCCCAATTTGAAAAATCTATTGTTAAACTATTTATTATATTTTTTTCAAAAGCATATAAATCTGTTTGTTTATCAGATGTTATTATAACTTTAATAGTATTAATATATGGTGTTCCTTTAAAGGATTTTGTTTTTTCTAAAATAAGCTCATTAGCTAATCTATAACTAGAATATTTAAAACTACCATTACCTATAGGTTTTAAACTTTTACCATTTTCTATTTCTAAATTATTTTTATAATAATGACTTGGTATAATAGGAAAGCATAGATTATACATAAAAAAACTATAAGGCTCTATATAGTTTATGATAACTTTATTACCTTTGTTACTATATGATGCTACATTATTTAAAGCACTTTTATATAATGAATTTTCTGTAGCTCTTATAGTATCTAAAGAAAAAATAACATCTTTAGCTGTTAATTGTTTACCATCGTGCCAATATATATCATCTCTAATAGTTATAAAAACTGTTTTTCCACCTTCTTCAATAGAATAATCACTTGCAATATTTGGTATAGGCTTTAATGTTTCACTATCTATTGTAAAAAGTGGCTCAAAAACAAGTTTTAATATATTATCTACTGTAATATCTTCATTTACAAGTGGATTTAATGTTTTAGGCATTCTCATAGAAAGAACTAACTCTCCACCTTCAACTGGAGTTTGTATTTCTTCTTTTACTTGTGTTGTTGTTTCTGTACTAATTGTTTCACTTGAATTTTGTGTATTTTGTTCTGTATTATTTTCAATTGCTTCTTGATTTATTGTTGTTTCTACATTTGTAGTTTGATTTTCATTTTTTAAACTATTTTCGCAACCTACTAAAATAGTAAAAACAAAAATAATTAAAAATAATTTATATATTTTCATATTTCCTCCAAAATATTTTATCTTAAGCTATATAAATTTCAATATTATATTGTATCCTTTTTTCAATAAATTTATTTTTGTTACATATTTATCTGTTTCTTTAAAAGGTATTGTATGTATATCACCATTTAAAGAATATTTTTCGTCCTCAAGCCATTTATAAACATTAGTAGTACCTGCATTATAAGCACATAATACTAATTTTTCATCTTCAAATTTTTCTATTAAATATCCTAAATAATAACAACCTATTTTTATATTAGTTTCTGGCTCATATAACATTTCTTCTGAAAAATCTTCTATTTCCATTTTATCTGCAAGCCACTCTCCTGTTTCTGGCATTATTTGCATAAGACCTATTGCCCCTTTATTAGAAATAGCATTTTTGTCAAATCTACTTTCTGCATTTATAACAGCAAAAACTAAATCTTGTTCAATATTATATTTTTTAGCATACTTTTCAACTATATTTTCATATTTTATAGGAAATATATATGAAATAAGGCTTTTTCCTAAAAATATTGCTACAATTAAAAATATTAATATATTAAAAATTTTTATTATTTTCTTTCCATTTATAACATAAAACATTATCAAACTTCCTTTTTTAATTGTTGTTTTATAACTTCTTCAAGGTTTTCTCTGTCTTCATTTATTATAATAAAATCTGCATATTTTTTATTTTCTTCAAAAGGTATTTGTTTATTTATTCTTTTTAATAATATGTCTTCTGATAAATTGTCCCTTTTAATAAGTCTTTTAAGTCTAGTTTCTAAAGAACAATGTACTAACCAAACTTTATCTACTATTTTATGTAAATTAGTCTTTACCAAAAGAGGTGCATCTATAACTATATATTTATATTCACCTTTTTCTTTTATTATATTTATTGTATCTTTTATTTCTTTTATTATATATTTATGTGTTATGTTATCTAAACAAGACAATTTTTCTTTATCATTAAAAACTATATTTCCTAATTTTTTTCTGTCTATTTCATTATCTATATTTAAAATGTCTTTTCCAAAATGTTCTATTATTTCAAAATAGGCTTTATTTCCTTTTTTTATAATATTATGCCCTATTTTATCTGCATCTATAATATATGCATTATATTTTTCTAATATAGAACAAACTGTAGACTTGCCACAGCCTGTTCCTCCTGTTAACCCTATTATAATAGTTTTATTTTGTATCATACCAATTTCCACCTTCATTTATATCTATAAGCAGTTTAACAGAAAATTTTATAGCATTTTCCATTTCATCTTTTAATATTTTTTTTATTATATCTTTTTCGTCTTTGTAAGCCTCTATTAAAAGCTCATCATGTACTTGTAAAATTAATCTAGATTTTAAGTTTTCTTTTTGTATACGATTATAAACTTTAACCATAGCTATTTTTATAATATCAGCGGCAGTACCTTGTATAGGTGTATTCATAGCTATTCTCTGTCCTATACCTCTTTGCATAAAATTAGAAGAATTTATTTCTGGAACATATCTTATTCTATTAAACATTGTTTTAGTATAATTTGTTTGTTTTGTATCTTCTACTATTTTATCTAAAAATTCTTTTATTTTAGGGTATTTGTCAAAATATTCATTTATATATTCTTCAGCTTTAGATTTTGTTATTCCCAAATCTTGTGCTAATGTAAAAGCTTGTTTTCCATATATAAGACCAAAATTTATAGCCTTTGCTGCACTTCTTTCAAAACTTGTAACTTCATCTAATGGTTTTTTAAATACTTTTGATGCTGTTATTTTGTGTATATCTTGTTCTTCATTAAAAGCTTGTATAAGATTTTCATCTTGTGATAAATGTGCAAGTACTCTAAGTTCTATTTGAGAATAGTCTGCATCTATAAAAATATAATTTTCTTCTGGTTTAAAAACTTTTCTAACTTTATGTCCTATTTCTATTTTTATAGGTATGTTTTGTAAGTTAGGTTCTGTACTACTTATTCTTCCAGTAGCTGTTGCTGTTTGATTGAAATTAGAATAAATTCTGCTAGTTTTTTCATCTAATACATTTAATAAACCATCTGCATAAGTACTTTTAAGTTTTGCATAAGTTCTATATACTAATATTTTAGGTACTATTTCATGTTGGTCACATATTTTTTCTAATACATCTGCTGATGTAGACCAACCCCTAGTTGTTTTTTTACTTCCTTTTAATTCTAACTTATCAAAAAGTATTTCACCTAGTTGTTTTGCTGAATTAATATTAAATTCTTCATCTGCCAACCAATAAATTTCTTTTGTAAGTTCTTCTATTTCTTTGTCCAATTCTTCTTGATATTGCAAAAGTTCTTCTTTAGAAGCCTTTATACCATATATTTGCATACTAGCTAATACATATATAAGAGGCATTTCTATATTATAAAATAACTCTTGTTGATTATTTTCTTCTATTTTAGCACTAATAATAGGTTTTGTTTTATAAGCTATATAACTTTGTATAGCACAATATTTAAACCATTTTTCTTTTTCTATATCTAAAATAAATTTTTTAGATTTTCTTGTACCTAAAAGTTCATCTTTATCACTATATTCTAGTTCTAATATTTCTTCAGCAATATTGTTATAATCATATTTGCTTTTTGTTGGATTTAAAATATATGTTCCTATCATAACCTGAACCTCCCACGACTAAAGTCGCGGGGTTCCTGCTTCATAGAATTTTGCATATTTATATGTCTTACTAATTCTCCACAGGCTATCCCCGTAGTTCCTACGGTTCTTACATATATTATTTATACTAATTTTAGTCCTTCTCTTAATATATTTATACTTGCATTTATATCTCTATTGTGATGTGTATTACAACAAGGACAAATCCATTCTCTTATATTTAGATTTTTTAATTCCTTATTTTTATAACCACATTTACTACATAATTGAGAACTTGCAAAAAATTTATCTACTTTTATAACTTTTCTTCCATACCAATTAGCTTTGTATTCTAACATTCTTATAAATTCTGTCCATGATACATCTGCAATAGCTTTAGCTAATTTATGATTTTTCATCATATT
>CALWDX010000060.1 GCA_944376805.1 uncultured Clostridia bacterium | reverse complement strand
AATATAAATATGATGATAAAGGATAAAGCTTTATTTGGTTACAACTAAGAGAGTTAGTCGGTTGGTGTAAGGCTAATAGTACAAATAAAAGAACCTACACCTTTTGAATATTTAAGGGTTGCTCCTTTAAAGGCTTTAGAGGTAATGTTTTAACATTATGAATTAAGGTGGTAACACGGGTATTCTCGTCCTTTGGGCTTGAATATCCGTTTTTTAAATATTAAAATATTTTATAGAGAAAGGAAAATTAATTATGTCTACTAATGTATATGATATTTTAAAAGAAAGAGGCTTTATAGAACAGTCTACAAATGAAGAAGAAGTTAGAAAACTTTTAGAAGAAGAAAGTGTTACATTTTATATAGGTTTTGACCCAACAGCAGACAGTTTAACAGCAGGACACTTCTTAACAGTAATGGCAATGAGTCATATGCAAAAAGCAGGACACAGACCTATTGCACTTGTAGGTGGTGGTACTGGTATGGTTGGTGACCCTTCACATAGAACAGATATGCGTCAAATGATAACACTTGATACAATAGAACACAATGTAAATTGTTTTAAACAACAATTATCACGCTTTATAGAATTTGGTGAAGATAAAGCAATAATAGTTAACAATGCAGATTGGCTTAGAAAATTAAACTATATAGATTTTATTAGAGATGTTGGTGTACATTTTTCTGTAAATCGTATGCTTACAGCTGAATGTTTTAAAAGTAGAATGGAAAAAGGGTTATCATTTTTTGAATTTAACTACATGTTAATGCAAAGTTATGACTTTTTAGAACTTAACAGAAGATACAACTGTAAAATGCAATTAGGTGGTAGCGACCAATGGTCTAACATTATAGGTGGAGTTGAACTTATAAGACGTATGGACCAAAAAGATGCTTATGGACTTACATTTAAGTTACTTACAACAAGTGAAGGTATAAAAATGGGTAAAACTCAAAAAGGTGCAGTATGGCTTGACCCTAAAAAGACTACACCATATGAGTTTTATCAATATTGGAGAAATGTTGCTGATAGTGATGTAGAAAAATGTTTATCACTTTTAACATTTTTACCTATGGAAGAAGTTAGAAAACTTGGAGCATTAGAAGGTAGTGAAATAAATAAAGCTAAAGAAATATTAGCTTATGAAGTTACAAATATTGTACACGGAGAAGAAGAAGCTAAAAAAGCTCAAGAAGCATCTAGAGCATTATTTGCAGGTGGTGCATCTGGTGGCTCAATACCTACTACAAATATGGATAAATCTAATTTTGAAAATGGACTTAATATATTAGATGCTTTAGTTACTTTAAAACTTGCACCTTCTAAAAGTGAAGCTAGAAGACTTGTTCAACAAGGTGGTATTAAAGTAAATGATGTTAAAGTAGAAACTATTGAGCATAATTTAACTATTAATGATTTTAAAGATAATAAATTATTAATACAAAAAGGTAAAAAAGTATTCCACCAAATAGAACTTAACTAAAATGTGTAATTTTAATGAAGAAAATATTTTAAAATTAATAATATAACAAGTTTTAAATAAAAATATTAATAAATTTCAAAAACTTTGTGATTATAAAAACGTTTGTCATCATGATGGAAATATGGCTAATTGGATTTTTAGAGTAACAAAAGAATTAAATAATAATGAAATAGAAGTTTTTAAAAAAATAATAAAAGAAATTATGTATAAAAGCTGTATTGATATATTAGATAATTTTATTATTATTAAAATTTTTGATTTTAATAATAATTTAGAAAATAACTTTTTTGAAAACTATAAGAGTAATCTAGCAAATAAACTTTTTGAAAACTATAAGAGTAATCTAGCAAATAAACTTTTTGAAAATTATAAAAATAATGATATTTTTAAAACCTTTAATGAAACTCAACTTGAAAAATTAATATTTTTAATAAAAGTATTTGTAATAATAATTACTAGTGATTTATTTAATATTTTTAAAAACTCAAATTTAAAACTTGTCTATTATGAAAATACTACAAATGAAAATAATTATAAAATATCTATTAACTATATAAAAAATGAATTAATAAAACAACTATATTAATATTATAAAATTCATACACCATTACTTTTTTACATATATTCTATTAAAAAGGTAATGGTGATTTTTATGGCTCGTGTTGAAGATTTAAAACAAAAAGAAGTTATAAATATAAGAGATGGTGCAAGGCTTGGCTTTGTATCTGATGTTGATATTAATATAAAGACTGGTTGTGTTACAAAAATAATAATAGCAGGACCTTGTAAAGTTTTTGGACTTTTTGGAAGAGAAACAGAATATGTTATAAATTGGTGTGATATAAAAAGAATTGGTGATGATATAATATTAGTAGATGTTGATGTTGATTGTGTATTAAGAGATGTAACATAAGGAGATAAAAATGATAACAAAAGATAATATTTTAGAAAAATTACAAGAGTTTATAAATATAGATTATTTTTCAAAAGCTATTATAAGTAACCCTATAAAAAAAAGTGAAGAATTACCTAAAAAAATTGACATTAAAAAAATTATGTTAAAAGATAAAATATGTTTTCAATTTACCTACTATATAGATAAAAAAGTAACTCATGAAAATATAGAAGATGCTAATATAATATTAGAAAAAATAATAAATATTATGGAAAATTTTAAACAATGTAATATATTAGCAAATAATAGTCTTACACTATTAAAAAATAAAAAAGGTGAATTTAAAATAACTGGTGTAAAAAAATCTATAAATGTAGATATTACTGTTCAAACACATAATAAACAAAAAAATTATATATTAAAAGATGGAGAATATATAGACTGGCTTTACAAATTGGGTGTAATGGACAAAAATGGTATAGTAGTAAGTCATAAACAAAAGAAATTTAGACAAATAAATAAATTTTTAGAAATGTTAAAAGATGTAGAGGAAAATTTACCTAAAAATGCAAAAATAATAGATATGGGTTGTGGTAAAAGTTATCTTACATTTGCTATGTACTACTATTTTAATATTATAAAATCAAAAAATGTAACTATAAATGGTTATGATTTAAAAAAAGATGTAGTATAACATTGTAATAAATTAGCAAAAGAGTTTAATTTTAAAAATTTACAATTTTTTAATTAAGATATACAAAACATAGATAAAGATGAAAATATAAATATGATAATATCATTACACGCCTGTGATACTGCAACAGATTATGCAATTTATTTTGGTGTAAAATTAAACTGTGATGTTATATTAAGTGTTCCTTGTTGTCAACACGAACTTTTTAAACAAATAAAAAATAATGAACTCTCCTCTATGCTTAGTTATGGTATATTAAAAGAACGTTTTTCATCACTTTTAACAGATAATTTAAGGGCAGATGCTTTAAAACTATGTGGATATAAAACCAATATAATAGAATTTATAGATATGGAGCATACTCCTAAAAATATAATGATAAAAGCTATAAAAAATAAACAATTTACTAAAAATATTAAAAATATTGAAAAATTTGAAAAATTACTATATAATTTTAATATAAACCCTACAATATATAAATTACTTAAAAATTATTTTTAATAAAAAGGAGTTGTTTTTATGCTATTATCTACATTACATACAATACCAAATAAAGATTTTGACATTTTAGGTTTAGTTGAAGGAAGTACAGTACAATCTAAACATATAGGTAAAGACTTTGGTGCCTCTTTTAAAACTATTGTTGGTGGAGAACTTAAAGGTTATACTGAAATGTTAGAAGATGCTAGAAAAGAGGCTACAAATCGTCTTATACAACAAGCATATTCTTTAGGTGCAGATGCTGTATTAGGTATACATTATTCATCTAGTGCTGTTATGCAAGGGGCAGCTGAAATACTCTGTTATGGTACAGCAGTAAAATTCAAATAAGTTGTACATTAATATCCCCTTACTGTTTAATATTTTATATAATAACTTTGTATAAAATATAAAATACCATCTATTATATAATAGATGGTATTTTATATTTTAATTATTTATCAATCATTATATTTAATATTTCTATATCTGTTTGTTTCATACCATCTTTACCAAGACGACCAACAGCATTTATAGTTTCCTCTATATTCCCTTTTAAAATACCTGTATTAGCTTTATATGCTTGATTATTCATAGCTAAATGATGTGCGATGTGCCATTAAAGCACCATCTAAACTAGATGCAATTTTTGCACCACAAGCAGGCTTTGCACCATCACAAACAATACCAGAAACATTAGCTAAAGTATTCGAAATAGTGTCTTCTATTTGTTTTAAAGTACCACCAGCTAAATAAGTTATACCTGCACCACTAGCACAAGCAGCTGAAACAACACCACAAAAGGCAGACAATCTACCTATTAAAGTTTTTTGATGTATAGCTAAAAGATTAGATAAAACTAAACCTCTGTAAAGTTTTTCTTTTTCAATCTCCTTTTCTTGTGCATATACAATAAGAGGTACAGAAACAGTCATACCTTGATTACCACTTCCAGAATTAGTAACAACAGGCATAGGGCTACCACTCATTCTTGCTTCAGATGCAGCTGCTGCATGAGCTTTTATTTTTATAGAAATATCATTATTATAAGAATTTAATAAAACTTTACCTATACCAACGCCATAAGTACCTTTTAGTCCTTCTTTAGCAATAGCAAGATTTTTTTCTATTTGACTATCTAACAAATATTTAACATCATCTATATTAACATTATTAGCAAAGTCATAAATATCTTTTACATTTAAAATATTTCTATCAACAAATACTCCTAAATATCTATCTTCACTTTCTTCTTGTTCAAATAATATTTCATTATTTTTAGTAATCTTTGTAATATTAGTATGAGCTTGTTTTATTTCAACAGTAGCACTACTTTCACCACAATAAACCTCTATAATAATATGTAATCTTACTGGTGTTTCTAATAATTCAACTGTACAATAATCTGTCTTTAAAAGATTAGCTATTTCATCTAAATACTTAGGGTCTACAAAGCTAATAGCCTCTAGTTCTTTTGATGCATCTCCTGCTAATATACCAGTTATAGCACTAGCATCTATACCTATAAGACCATTAGTATTAGGTACTGTAACACACTTTGCATTTTTTATAATATTGCCACTACATTTTACAATTACTTTTTCAGGTTTTTCACCTAAAACTTCTCTAGCTTTAGCACTTGCATAGGCAATAGCTATAGGTTCAGTACAACCCATAGCTACAACTAATTCTTCTTTTAATATTTGAACATAATTTTCATATAAACTTCTTTCCATATTATCCCCCTATTTAGCAACGTTTCCTGCTCTATTTAAAACGTCCCAAGTTCTAGCAAAAGGTGGTGAGTAACAGAAATCCATCATACCTAATTGTTCTGTTGTAAGTTTAGCATAAATAGCTACGGCAAGAGCATTAGTTCTTTGCACAGCATCTTTTCTACCTACAACTTGAGCCCCTAAAATAACTTTAGTATCTGCATTATAAATAAGTTTTATAGCTATGCTTTCTTGTCCTGGATAGTAATCTGTTTGATTTTTATCTGTAACAAAAACTGTTTTATAGTTAATACCTGAATTAGTTGCTTCACTTTCTGTAAGTCCTGTTCTACCTGCTTCCATATCTAAAACTTTAATACAGGCAGAACCTAATGAACCTTCATATTCTAACTCTTTACCACCAAGATTTTCACCTACAACACGACCAAATTTATTAGCAACTGTTGCAAGTGGTATATATGTTGGATTTGGTTTTAAAAGATGTGTAACTGTTGCACAATCACCAGCACTAAAAATGTCTTCAATAGAAGTTTTGCCTTCTTTATCTACAATAATAGCACCATTTTTAAGCATTTCTATACCTGTATTTTGTAAAAATGCTGTGTTAGGTTTAACACCTGTTGCTAATATAACTAAATCAGCATATACTTCTTCATTTTCAGTAACAACTTTTTCTACTTTAGTATCACCTTTAATCTCAACTACTTTACTATTTAAAAATAAATTTACACCTTTATTTTTAAGTTCTTCTTCTAATAAATCTGTAACTTCTTTATCAAATACTTCTTTTAAAATTCTATCTTCTAACTGAAAAACAGAAACTTCTTTGCCATATTCTTTAGCAGCTTCAACAGCTTCTAAGCCAATAAACCCTGCACCTATTATAGCAACTTTTTTAATATTTTCATCTTTCATTTTTTCTTTTAATATTTTACCATCTTCCATAGATTTTAAAGTATGTACATTTTCAATATTAAAGTTTTTAATAGGTGGTATTATAGCAGATGCACCAGTAGCAATCATTAATTTATCATAATTATCTTCAAAAGTTTCATTTGTTTTTAAATTTTTAACAGTAATTTTTTTATTAGCTACATCGACAGATAAAACTTCGTGTTCTACACTTATATCAATACCTGTTTCTTTAAATTTTTCTGGACTTCTTGCAATCATTTGATTTTCATTGTCAAAAAATCCCCCTACAAAATAAGGTAAACCACAAGCTCCAAAAGATACAATAGGTGTTTTTTCATAAACTTTAATCTCTGCATCTTTATCAAGTCTTCTAAATTTTGCCGCTGCACTCATACCAGCAGCTATACCCCCAATAATAATAACTTTCATTAAATTCACTCCTTAAAAATTTTTTAGCACCTTTGAAAAGGTGCTATTATTATTTAATATCTTATGTAAATTATTTGCTCATATCTTTAAAATGTTCCATATTTAATTGCCCTAAAGATTTATCTATAATAAGAGCATTTGTCATAGAACCTGTAACATTAACTAATGTTCTACCCATATCAATAATAGGGTCAATAGCTAATATAGGACTTATAGTTGGGAATAAACTAGCCATACCAACACCAGATAAAGCAACAGATGCTGCCATAGTAGCAGTACCAGGTATACCAGCAATACCAAAAGAACCAATTACAATAACAACTAAAGCCATAATAATAAATGTAACATCTATAGGTGTACCAGTTACATTACATACAAAAACTAAAAGTAATGAAGGGAATAAACCAGCACAACCTTGCATACCTGCAGTTGTACCAAAACCACCTACAAAACTTGCTGTACCATCATTAACACCCATTTTTTCAACTAATGTTTCAATAGTTAAAGGTAAACAACCAACACTTGAACGAGAAGTAAAAGCTAATACCATAACAGCAATACCTTTTTTAAGATAAATTATAGGGTTTATACCAAATAAAGATATAGCTATAAGTTGTATAAAAAATACAATTATAACAGATACATATAAAGCTATAATAAATATACCAACTTCTTTAATGCTTTCAATACCTCTTTGAGCAATTGTATTAGCTAAAAGTGCAATAACTGCATAAGGCATCCATTTGATAATAGTCATAGCTATACTCATAATAATCTTTTGTAAAGCATTAATTAAATCAATAAATGGTTTAACAATATCCATATATTTTTTAGTCATACGTTTAGCACCAACCCCAAAGAAAGCTGATATAATAACAAGAGCAATAATATTGACATCAACCATAGCTTTAGCAGGATTAGAAGGTATTAATCCTCTTAAAGTATCAACAATTGTAGTAACTTCTTTAATTTCTGCACTACCTTGTTCAACAGACATACCACTACCAACTTTAAATAAAATACCAACAGTTAAACCAACTATTACTGAAATAGATACCATTACAACCGTTACAATTAAAGTTTTTTTAGTAAGAGCACCAATATCTGCTCCCTCTTTCATATTAACAATAACATGAATAATAGAAACCATAATAAGAGGTATAACAAGCATTCTAATTAAGTCAATAAATCCATTACCAAATAAACTATACCATTTAGTAGTTTCAACAACAAAAGTTATTTCCATAGGGTCTTTAGCAAAACCTGATACTGCCTGTATAACACCCCCAAGAACTAAACCTACAACTGTTGCAATAATCATTCTAGTGGAAAAAGGTATTTTTTTCTTTTCTACTATTTTCATACCATAGAAAATTGCAAATAAAATAACAATAAAAATAATTGTTTTTATTTCACTAATCATTAAAAAATCCTTAAAAAATACTGAATTCATATTTTCTCCTTTTCTAAAATCATAAATTATATTTATAATAATATATTATCATTTTTATTATATTTTGTCAATATTTTATAACTTTTTTAAATATTTTTAACAAATATTTTTATGCTTATAAATATATTTTTTTGTGATTTGTTCATATTTATTATTTTATTTTTTGTTTTTTATATAATTTTGTACAGTTTTGTATATTTTTTTACATAAAATTTAAATTTATTTTTTATAGAGTTATTTTTTACTTGCTAATCAATTAAAAGTATCTTATAATGTATAAAGAAAATATATATAATAAAGAGGTGGGAAAAAATGAACTGGTATAAAAATATTAGTATTAAAACTAAGTTTTTAATTATGAATGTCATTGCCTTTGTTATGGTATTGATACTTGGTTTATATAGTGCGGGAGAGCTAGATAAATCTAATAAAAGTCTTAACTATGAAGTGAAATCAAATCAACCTATTACAGAAGAAATTATCAATTCTATTAGTGATATTATAAATCTTCGCTTTGTTGCATTTGAAATAGAATTTAGTGAAATTGCAAACAATGATTTTAATGGTGCAAGAAATCAACTTACAAAAGCTTATGAAAATGCTAAAAATACTTTAAATACTTATAAATCTAATTTGTTAGATTTTTCTAATAAATATGATAAAGATAGAAATGAAATATTAGAAAAATGTGATAAAGCATTAGCATTAATTGATGAATATTATCAAGGAAGTATAGAATATGTAAATTTATTAGAACAAGGTAAAAAAGCAGAAGCTGTTGCACAAGATAATTCAACAACCCCTATCGCAAAAGAATTATTTGAAATAGCATATTTATTACCAAATTTATCATTTGAAAATATGGTTACAGATTTAGCTAAATCTTCTAGAAAAATGGTTATGTCTGCAAGAAGTATTTTAGTATTAATATTAGTTACAGTAATAATTATAGCTATATTCTCCTCAAATTTATCTAGAGCTATAGTAAAACCAATAGAAAAAATTAAAAAAGCTGCTGAAGAAGTTTCAAAAGGAAACTTAGACGTAGATATTAGAACCAATGTTAAAGATGAACTTGGTCAATTATGTAATACAATAGCTAATATGTCTGGTACAATTCAATGTATAATTGATGATATTAACAATCTTTCCGAAAATTTAGATGAAGGTAATACAAGTTATAGAATAAATACTGAAAAATATAATGGTGCTTTTAAAGAAGCTACCGAAGCTATAAATATTGCTACCAATGGTCTTGTTGAAGATACTATATATGTTGCTAATAATATTAAAGAGCTAGAAGATGGTAATTTTGATAATGTAATTAAAGAGTTACCAGGAGATAAATCAGTATCAACTACAGCATTAAAAAATATACAATTAACCTTAAAACAAGTTA
>CALWDX010000059.1 GCA_944376805.1 uncultured Clostridia bacterium | reverse complement strand
TTTCATTAATAGCTTTTTCTAAGGCTTCTTTTTCATTTAACCCATATTTTAAAAAACTTTCTTTTTGCTCTATTATATGGTTTTCTATTTCTTTAGCTATTTGATTATGTGCTTTTTTAAATCTTATCTGCTCACAAATTTTATCAATATAATCATCTATACTTTTATATTCCAAAAAAAGCACCCCCTTTTAATACACTATTTATCGCGTTTTCATATGTCTTCCATTCTTCTTCTTTTTCTTTTAATAATTTTTTCCCTTTTTTTGTTATACTATAATATTTTCTAATTCTTTTACCTTGGCTTTCTTCATAAGAATTTAAATATTCTTTTTCTTCCAAACTATGTAATATAGGATATAAAGTACCTGCTTTTAAAGAAAAAATATTATTAGATTGTTTTTCTAAATTTTCTATCATTTCATAACCATACATATCCTTTTGTTCTAAAAGTTTTAAAATAAGCATAGTTGCACTACCACTTAATAAATTTTTATCTACTTTCATAAAATCATCCTTATTATATAGATAATCTATATATAGATTATCTATATAATAAGCTACTTTTAATTAAATGTCAATTATAAATTTTAAAATTTTTAACTCTTTGTACTATTAAAAAAGCTGTAAACAAAGAAGGCTGTAAACAAAGTCTACACCCTTAAATATCTATTTTATTATAATTAATTTCTTCTTATATGCATTTTAGCTTCTGTTTTAGGTTCTTCTTTTTTAATTAAAACACTTTGTAAATTTTTAGCAACTTTTTCTGAGCAAGAACGACAATATTGACCACTTCTTATATTTACTCCACATTTTTCACATTTTAAAAAGTCTGACATACCTTCTGTTACTTCTATTCTACCTTCTCTTAAATATTTTAATATTTTTTTAGTAGAAACTTCTGTTTCTTTAGAAACAGTATTTATATCTGCTCCTCTATTTATTTTTAAATAAGATCTAACTTTTTCAAATTCTTGTTCTTCTAATTTTATACATTCACCACAAATTAAACTGCCTGAAATTGGTGAAAATATTTTACCACATCTAGGACATTTTTTTATAGACATATAAATCCCCTTTCAATATAATTATATATTCTCAATATATTATAGTATTAATATTATATATTTGTCAATTAATTTAATATGTATTTTTCAATTACTTTTGCTACACCATCATTTTCATTTGTATCTGTTACATAGTCAGCAATTTTTTTAATTTCTTCAACACCATTTTCCATCGCTACACCTAGACCAGCAACTTCAACCATAGAAATATCATTATAGCTATCACCTATAGCAATAACATTTTTTATATCTATATTTAATTTCTCACAAAGACGTAATATACTTTTACTTTTATCAACTTCTTTATTCATAAATTCTAAAAAATATGGTTTTGTAATAGACATAGTCATTTTATCTTTTATTTGAGATTTTAACATTTCCTCTACTTCTTTTAAATGATTTGGTGATTGTAACATTATTACTTTTACACATTTTTCAGGTAAAGATGCTTTAAAATCTTCACACATTTTAATTTTCATACCTGTTATTTCACTTTCAATATAAGTATATGGATTGTCATGACAAGTAAGTATATAGTCTCCATCATAAGTATGAATAAAGTTTTCATATTTTATAGATAAATCATATAATTTTTCTACTTGTTCTTTAGTTAAGTCTATTTCATATAAAACTTCTTTTGTCTTATAATCTACTATTCTAGAACCATTATATGATAATATATAACCACCATATTTTTCAAGTTCTAATTCATCTGCTATATTTTTTATAGCAAAAGTAGGTCTACCAGAAGCTAAAACAACTTTTACACCTTTTTCTTGTGCTAATTTTAAAGTATTTTTATTAGCTTTTGATATTTTACCATTATTTAATAATAATGTATCATCTAAATCTAAAACAATCATTTCATAACTCATAATAATACCTCTAACTAAAATTTTTATTTATAGAATTTATTTCTAAAAGATAACTATTTATAAAACGGTCAATTTCGCCGTCCATAACAGCTTGAGTATTTCCTGTTTCTTCATTAGTTCTATGGTCTTTAACCATATTATAAGGGTGAAAAACATATGAACGTATTTGGCTACCCCAGCTAATATCTTTCACTTCTCCACGAATATCTGTTAATTTTTCTTGTTGTTTTTCAAGTTCTAGTTTATATAATTTAGATTTAAGCATTTTCATAGCAGTATCTTTGTTTTGAAATTGAGAACGTTCACTTTGACATTGAACAACAGTATTAGTTGGTATATGTGTAATTCTTATAGCAGATGAAGTTTTATTTACATGTTGTCCACCTGCTCCACTAGCACGATAAGTATCTATTCTTAAGTCGTCTGGATTTATTTCAAATTCAATTTCCTCTGTTATTTCTGGCATAACATCACAAGATGCGAAAGAAGTATGACGTCTACCTGAAGAGTCAAAAGGTGATATTCTAACTAATCTATGAATACCTTTTTCACTTTTTAAGTATCCATAAGCATTTTCACCATTAACTTGTATTGTAACAGATTTAATACCAGCTTCATCACCTGCTAAAAAATCAAGTTCTTCATAAGTAAACCCTTCTTTTTCTATCCATCTTGTATACATTCTATAAAGCATACTAACCCAGTCACAAGCCTCTGTCCCACCTGCTCCAGAATGTAATGTTAAAATTGCATTATTTTTATCATATTCACCATTTAATAATGTAGAAATTCTTAATATTTCATACTCATTTAAAAGAGTTTCTTTCAACTCTTTAACTTCAGGAATTAAACTTTCATCATCTTCTTCATTTCCTATTTCTATAAGGGTAACTAAATCTTCATAATTATTAACTAATGTTTCATATTTTTCTACATTAGTTTTTAAAGTTTTTATTTGTTGTGAAACTTTTTGTGCATTTTCTAAATCATTCCAAAAATCTGGGTCTGCTGAAATTTCTTCTAATTCTTCAATCTTTAACATTTTATTAGCAATGTCAAAGAGATTCCCTCATTTCTTTTAAATTTTGTTCATAAGGCTGAATATTGTTATAAATTTGTTCAAGCTCAAATATCATTTAATCACTTCCTTAAAATTTTTTCTTTTAAAATGGTATCTATAAAACTTATAGATACCATAAAACAAATTATTTATTTAAACCACAGCATTGTTTATATTTTTTACCACTACCGCAAGGGCAATCATCATTACGCCCTATTTTAGGTTCAACACGCTTTTTAGGTTGTTTTCCTAAACTCTCATCTTTATTAGTAGAAATAGGTGTAGCTACAGCTTCTCTTTCCATATGAGTTTCTACCCTTAAGTTAAATAAACCTTTTATTGTATCAAATAAAATATTGTAGTTCATTTCTTCAAACATATCATAACTTAAATTTTTATATTCTACAATAGGGTCTCTTTGTCCATAAGCTCTAAGTGTAATACCTTGACGCATTTGTTCCATATTGTCCAAATGGTCCATCCATTTTTGGTCAACTACCCTAAGAAGTATAACTCTTTCAAGTTCTCTTAAAGTTTCTGCTCCTATTTCTTGCTCTTTTTTATCATAAAATTCTTTAGCTCTATCATAAATACGCTCAACAAGTTTATCTTTTGTAAGTTTGTCTTTATCATCACCTTCTAAATATAAGTGATTTAAATGGAAAGGAGCTAAAGCTTCATTAAGCCCTATCAAATTCCATTGTTCTGGGTATTCATCATCACCTATAAATAAATCAACTTGACCTTGTATAACATTTTTAATCATAGGATATATTTTTTCGTGTATATCTTCACCAGTTAATACTTTATATCTTTCAGCATATATAGTTTCTCTTTGTTCATTCATAACACGGTCATACTCTAAAAGATGTTTACGTATAGAAAAGTTATTACCTTCAACTTTTCTTTGAGCATTTTCTATACTTTTTGTAAGAATTTTACTTTCAATAGCTTCATATTCAGAAATATTCATTCTTTCAAAAGTTTTCATAAGGTTATCGCCACCAAATAAACGCATAAGGTCATCTTCTAATGCAATATAAAATCTAGATTCTCCTTTATCACCTTGACGACCTGCACGCCCTCTAAGCTGGTTATCAATACGTCTAGATTCGTGTCTTTCTGTACCAATTATTTTAAGTCCACCTAAATCTTCTACACCTTCACCAAGTTTAATATCTGTACCACGACCAGCCATATTGGTAGCTATTGTAATAGCTCCCTTTTGCCCAGCAAGTTCAACTATTTCAGCTTCTTTTTCATGGTATTTAGCATTTAATACTTGATGTTTTATACCGTTTTTCTTAAGAAGTTTACTTATTTCTTCAGATTTTTCAATAGTAACAGTACCTACTAAAACAGGTTGTCCTATTTCATAAGATTTTTTAACATCTTCTACAATAGCGTGTAATTTACCTTTTTCAGTTTTATATACAACATCTGGGTGGTCAATTCTTTGTACTGGTTTATTTGTAGGTATAACAACAACGTCCATACCATAAATTTCTCTAAATTCACTTTCTTCAGTTTGTGCTGTACCAGTCATACCAGATTTTTTAGTATATTTATTAAAGAAATTTTGGAAAGTAACAGTTGCTAAAGTTTTACTTTCTTTTTTCACTGTTACATTTTCTTTAGCTTCAATAGCTTGGTGAAGACCATCTGAATATCTTCTACCATCCATTAAACGTCCTGTAAATTCATCAACAATAACTATTTCATCATCTTGTACAACATAATCTTTATCTAAAAACATTGTATAATGTGCTTTTAAAGCATTATTAATATGATGTTGTAATTCTAAGTTATCAGGGTCTGCTAAGTTTTCTACATTGAAAAATCTTTCTGCCTTTTGTATACCTTCTTGAGTTAAAGTAGCTGTTTTAGATTTTTCATCTATAACAAAATCCCCTTCTTCTTTTATTTCTTCTCTAGTTAAAGGGTTTAAAGCCTCTTCTTCATTTAATATTTTACCTTTTTTAAGAGTTTTAACAAAAGAATTTGCCACTTGATATAAATGAGTAGATTTTCCACTACTACCAGAAATAATGAGTGGTGTTCTAGCTTCATCTATAAGAATAGAGTCAACCTCATCTATAATAGCATAGTTAAGACCCCTTTGAACAAGTTCTTTTTCATAAACAGCCATATTATCCCTTAAATAGTCAAAACCTAACTCATTATTAGTAGCATAAGTTATATCACAAGCGTAAGCTTCTTGTCTTTCTGGCTTTTCCATATTACTAAGAATAACACCAACACTAAGCCCTAAAAACCTGTGTATTTGTCCCATTTGTTCAGCATCACGCTTTGCAAGATAATCATTTACTGTAACAATATGAACACCTTTACCAGAAAGTGCATTAAGATAAGCAGGAGCAGTAGAAACTAATGTTTTACCTTCACCAGTTCTCATTTCAGCAATACGACCTTGATGTAATATTATACCACCTATAAGTTGAACTCTAAAGTGTTTCATACCAAGAACTCTTTTACCAGTTTCTCTAACAACTGCGAAAGCTTCTGGTAAAAGGTCATCTAAAGTTTCACCTTTATTGTATCTATCTTTAAACTCTTGTGTTTTAGCCTTTAATTGTTCATCAGATAACTTTGTCATTTCTTCATCAAGTTTTTCAATCTTATCTACAATAGGCATAATTCTTTTTAATTCTTTTTCACTATAATTTCCAAATATTTTTTCTATAAGACCAAACACTATAACACCTCTTTAATTTATTTTTAAGTATCTCTATATAGTTTAACAGAAAACCCCTAAATATTGCAAGAAAAATTTAAATAAATTTACTAATATGTATTATTATTTACAGATTTATTATTTATATTTATATATTTTATTACCATTTATTTCTATGCAATTGACCTTCTTTTAATAAATTACAAAAATTATTTTGTCTAAGAGCTTCATATAAAACTATAGCTACTGCATTAGATAAATTTAAAGACCTATACTCGGATAACATAGGTATTCTTATACAAGTTTCTTTATAATCTAATAATATGTCTTCAGGTATTCCTTTAGATTCTTTACCAAACATAATATAAGCATTTTCATCATAATAAACTTCTGCATAAGTTTGCTTTGCTTTTGTTGTACCCATAAAAATTTTAGGATTATTATTTTTTTCTAAAAAATCATTAAAATTTTCATAATAATAAACTTCTAATTTATCCCAATAATCAAGCCCAGAACGTTTTAAAGATTTATCATCAACAGAAAAACCTAAAGGTTTTATAAGATGCAATTTTGTACCTGTTGCAACGCAAGTTCTACCTATATTACCAGTATTAGCTGGTATTTCTGGTTCTAATAAAACAATGTTCATTTTATCCCTCTATCCATACATTAATTTCAAATATCTTTCCTGGTTCAATTTCTAAAGGAATAGAAATAAATTTTTCAACATCACAATTACTATAATTTTCTTCTAATATTGGTGTAGTAATATCAACAAATTTTCCACTATTAGAAAAAACTGTAGCAATAGAACCAGATATCATATTTGTAAGCTCACAAATAGCACTTTTTGATATGTCATCTAAATTAGTAACTTCCATAAACATCATTTTAGATGCTATAAATAAGGCTACATTTAAATCAAATGCATAATTAACTTTTCCTTTTATATCCCCCAAAATACCTATCGTTATGTTAATTTTATTATCAAATGGTTTATTTTTTATGGAAACTTTACCCATCTTACTTTGTACATTACAAACCATTGATAAAGTTTGTTGTGTTCCTTGTATAAAAGGATTTATAAGTTCTACATTCATTTAACCTTTTCTCCCCCTTATAGAAAATATTAGTTTTTAATCATATACACATTATTTTACTATGATTTCAAAATTTTTTCAAGATTTATTTACAAATAATAATTATTATTTGTAAATTTTGTAATAAAGTTAAATTTTCACAACATAATTTTTATAAAAAATAAATCAACTTCTAAAATATTTTTTAAAAGTTGATTTATTTTTTATTATAAAGACTAATCTTTTATTCTATTAATTTTATAAAATCCATTTCTTATAAAATTACATTTCTGTTTCATATAATAAACAAAAATTTTTTAAATCCAATAATATTTCTTTGTATTCTTCATTATCTATAAGATTATTAAATTCTTTTGGGTCTTTTTCCATATCAAAAAGTTGGTCTTTATCTGCACCATTAAAAACATGTTTAAAATTATCTTCAGTTTGTAGACAAAGTCTAAATCCTTACTTTTAATTTTTATTTTAATGATTTTGAAGTTCTTATACTAGGTAAGTAATTTTTAGACACTCTTTCTAAAAAAATTCTATTTTTATTAAAATTAATATTTTCTATAACTAGAGTATCTAAATCTTCACTAGTTTCAATAGTTTCTTTTAAAGGGTTTTCATCATTTAAATTTTCATAAATTTTTACAATGTCACCTTTTTTAACGTTTTTAATAGTTAAATTATTGTTTTTTACTTCTACATCTGAAGGTAAAATTTTATCTGATTGATATGGATAAGCTTCTTCAAATAATTCAAATGAATATATTCTAGTATGTCCTCCACCATTTATGCTTATTTGAGCTGGTTCTAGTATTTGAAGTTTAATATACCTAGCTTCTACTTCGTTAAAAAACATTCTGTTTATAGTATGTTCTTTATTTTCAAACTCATCTACAATAGTAAAGTTTTCACCATCTATACTTGCTAATATTTGTGCTCTTTTTGTATTCCACATAGGATTTTCACCAGCTTCTGGGTGTCCACAGTTTACAATTATATATTGTTTTAATTTTTTAACTTCTTTTAAATCTATTATAGCTGCTGGTCTATATTCAAGAGAACACCATTTTCCACCTTTTATTGTACCTTTAATTAAATTTTCTACTTGTTCTTCTTTATCTTTACCAGTAGTTGAAGTAGCTGTTACACCTAAAGAACTTAAAGCAATATTTTTCATATTATAATTAAGTTTTAATGGTTTTGTTTCTAATCCTGCTTTTATATTTACTAAATTAATTAAATTTTGTAAAAAAGGTTTTAAAATTAATGAACCAACTTGAACAGTAAATAGTTTAGGTGCTCCTTCTTTTAAAACGTCTACTTTACAATCTTTCATCTTTTCTAAATTTTCTATTGCTATATGATTATTTTCTTCTATTTTATCAATATCATTATTTTCTAATTGTTCAAGAGCTAATAAACTATATTTACCAGCATTACCTAAAAAGTGTAAAGCATCTAAAAATGGTGTTAATTCTTTTACTAAATTTTTATTTTTACATTGTTCTTTTACTTTTTTAGTAGCTACTATAATATCTTCAAAATGCTTAATAACTATATTTATGTATGGCTTAACATCTTTTTCTTCATTTATAGCATTTTCTAAATTTCTAATATCATCTTTTAAATACCAAGATTCATCAAATAAAAATACACCACTGTCCCCACCATCATCTTTTAAATAACAGCTATTTGAAGCAAATATTTGAAGTTCTTTACTAACTTCTGGTGCAATAGCTTTAAATGATGCTACATAGCTTTTTTCACAGTCAAATGCTTTTGTATTCCAATTATGGTCTGCTATACAAAATAATGCTTGTTTAGATGCTTGTGCTTGATTCATTGGATTAGAGAAAAAACCTGTTGTATTAGTTAAGTCTGATTTTAAATTTTCAAGTTTTCCCATAAGAACTTTATCATCACAATAATCATTTACTGGATAATTCCACCATACAGCTAAATCTTTAGTATTATTATTTATTTTTCTTTTTGGTGCATCTAATTGTTCATAACTCATATTAGACATAGTTGCAGCACCTGTCCACATAATTTCAACATCTTTATGTAATGTTTCTACAAAAACTTTAAAATAACCCTCCATACTAGGTCCCCAAGCTTCACAATATCTTGTACCTACTGTTATTAAAGGTTTAACATCTTTTTTAGGTTTTACAAATTCATTATCTACACGGTTTATATATTCAGCTTGATTTTTTCCATCTGGTATTCCACCTATATCATCAAATAATATACCAAATTGTCTAACACCTAATGTATAAAGTTGTTCTAACTTTTTAATTGTAGATTGAAAATCTTCTTCTGACAATAAATCTATTGTATCACCAGGGTGAATAGTCCAAACAAAATTAACATTATTAATATGTCCTTGTTCTGCTAATTCTTTTATTTCATTAGCTTTATCTTCTGGATATAACTCTCTCCAATTTTTTCTGTGATATGGGTCATCTTTTGGTGCATATATATATGTGTTAAATTTACAATCCCCACCAAATTCCATAAGATTTAATCTATCACTATGGCTCCAAGGGTATCCATAAAATCCTTCTATATAACCCCTATACATAATGTTTGGATAATCTTCTATTTTAAGTTTTTGAATATAGTTATCACTTTGTTTTAATATATTTATTAAAGTAACTACACCATAAAATAAGCCTGCTATATCATTACCTTCTATTAATATATTTTCATCTATATTTAAAATATAACCATCTTTTTTATTTATACTATTTAAGTTTAAAATTATGTTTAAACAATTTTCTTGTATAGTATCTGAAATATTAAAATTAATATTATTTTCATTAAAATAAACTTTTAACTTATTTAACGCAAAATTGTCATTTGTACAATTTTTAATATTTATATTTTTATTAAAAATTATACTTTCACTTTTATATTCTATATTTTGTGGTATTGGGTAAAGCTCATATTTAAAATCTTTTTTATTATCCATAATAATATCCCTTTCTAATTTTCCACATATTTTTAATTTTTTTATAATTTTTAATATATCATTTTAATAAATAAATGTCAATATATTATATTTTTTATATTACAATTTTACAATTTTTATATATTTATATTTATATTTATTCTGCTATTATATACAAAATATATATGCTATCATTGTTGACTAGAATTATATTTTTTGATATAATATTATATAATATTTTTTATTTATAGCTTTTAATTATTATTTAGGAGGTTACTATGAGTAAACATAATTTAGTAGAATTTAGAGTACCTATAGAAGAAGACAATCCTTCTATTGTTTTACACGAAGATAAATGTATAAAGTGTAAACTTTGTACTAAAATTTGTAGAGATGTTATTGGGGTTTATGGTCACTTTGATTTAGAAAAAACTAATGATATTGCTATATGTGTTCATTGTGGTCAATGTGCAAATATTTGTCCTGTTGATAGTATAACAGAAAAATATGAATATAATGATGTAGAAAACATTATTAATAATGAAGATAAAGTTGTTATTGTTAGTACTGCTCCTGCTGTTAGAGTTGCTCTTGGTGAGTTATTCGATATGGAAGAAGGAGAATTTGTTGAAGGTAAAATGGTTTCTTTATTAAGAAAACTTGGCTTTGACTATGTTTTAGATGTAAACTTTGGTGCTGATATAACAATAGTTGAAGAAGCTGCTGAACTTGTAGAAAAATTAAAAGATGATAATGCTATATTACCTCAATTTACAAGTTGTTGTCCTTCTTGGGTGAAATATGCCGAAACTTACCACCCAGACTTAATACCTAATTTATCATCTGCTAAAAGTCCTATTGCTATGCAAGGTGCTACAATTAAAACTTACTTTGCTAAAAAAATGAATATTGACCCTTCTAAAATAGTAAATGTTACTATTACACCTTGTTCTGCTAAAAAATTTGAAATTAGAAGAGATGAAATGAATGCATCTGCTAAATATAATAATGTAGAAGGTATGAGAGACAATGACTACATTATTACAACAAGAGAACTTGCCAAATGGGCAAAAGAAAAAGGTATTGACTTTGCATCTTTAGAAGATAGTAAATTTGATAAATTTATGGGAGAAGCATCTGGTGCTGGTGTTATTTTTGGTAATACTGGAGGCGTTATGCAAGCTGCCTTAAGAACTGCTTACAAATATTTAACTAATGAACCTGTACCAGAAACTTTATATGAATTACAAGCAGTTAGAGACTTAGAAGAAATAAAAGAAGCTACTGTTAATATAGACGGTAAAGATCTTAATATTGCTGTTGTATATGGTACTGCTAATGCAACAAAACTTATTGAAAAAATTAAATCTGGTGAAAAACAATATCACTTTGTTGAAGTTATGGCTTGTCCTGGTGGCTGTATAGGTGGTGGTGGTCAACCTAAAAAGAAAATACCTAAAAGAGATGCTGCCCTTAAAAAACGTATTGAAGGACTTTATAAAAGAGATAATGAATTAAAAATAAGATCTAGTTATGAAAATGAAGAAATAAAACAATTATATAATGAATTTTATGAAAAACCTTTAAGTCATTTAGCTGAAGAACTTTTACACACTTCTTTTACTGATAGAAGCAAAGATTTAGGAGAAAATTAATAGTAATATTTTTATACCCTTTACATATATTATTATATAAAATATGTGTGGAGGGTATAAATGTCTGAAGAAAAAAGAAATAAACATAACATAAATATATTAGATAGGACAAACATAAAAATTACTGGTGTTTTAGATGTTATTTCATTTGATGAAGAAATGATCGTTTCTGAAACAGAACTTGGTGTTTTAATTTTAAAAGGACTTAATTTTCATATTAATAAATTAAATTTAGACAGTGGTGATTTAGAAATAGATGGTGAAATATACAATTTAGTATATGAAGATAAATCTTCTTATGGTAAACCTGCTAGTGGTATATTAAGTAAAATATTCAAATAAAACATATGTTAATATTATCTATTTCTTATCAATTAAAAATATTTTTAATATCACTATTTATAGGTTTAATGTTAGGTTTTTTTTATGATTTTCTAAAAATTTTTAGAAAATATATTATACATAATAATATTATTATTAATATAGAAGATACTATTTATTGGCTTTTTATGTCTATTATTATATTTTTAATTATACTATATCAAAATAATGGTGAAATTAGAGTATTTTTTATAATAGGTATATTTACTAGTATGCTTCTATATAGTCTTCTAATAAGTCCTATTTTTTTAAAACTATCTAATAAAGTTATAAATATATTTTTAAAATTAATTAATTTTATTTTTAAAGCAATTACTGCTCCTTTTTTAATAATTTTTAATATATTATTCAAACCTATTAAATTAATTATAAATATACTAAAAAAACTATTGCAAAAATCAAAAATTTATGCAACAATATATAATAAGTTTAAAAATATTAAAAGCTTAATTTTAAAAGGAGCTAAAAACAAAAATGAGTGATTTAGAAAGTAAAAAAATTTCTTCTAAAATTAATAAATTCTATTTTATTACAATGATTTTTATTATTTTAAGCTTTTCTTCATATCTTTTCTATAAATATGATAACTTAATGCAATATAATGAAAAAATAAAGCAAATTAATAAAGAAATTAATGCTGCTAACAAAAAAAATGAAGAATTAAAATATCAAACAGAATATAAAAATAGTAAAGAGTATATAGAAAAAGTTGCTAGAGATAAACTTGGTATGGTAAAAAATAATGAAATAGTTTTTTATGATAAAAATAAATAATTATTACTTAAGATAGGGTGATTTTATGATAACAAATAATTTTGCAAATACACTTAATAAAAATAACTATAACAACTATAGTAATTATAACCAAAAAGTAAACAATAAAAAAGAGGAATGTCATACTTGCGAAAATAGAAGATATAAAGATGGTTCAGATGATCCAAGTGTTTCTTTTAAAACAGCAACAAAAATATCCCCTGGAACTGCTAGTCAAGCGGTTAGAAGTCACGAACAAGAGCATGTTAGTCACGAAAAATCAAAAGCTAATAAAGAAGGTAGAGAAATAATTTCTCAAACAGTTACAATAAAAACTTCTACTTGTCCAGAGTGTGGAAAGGCTTATGTATCTGGCGGTGAAACAAAAACCGTTACTAGAAATAAAACTAATTTAGATGATGAAGCAAGACGTGGTCAATTTATAGATAAATATATATAATAGAAAAATAGTTATCAAATTTTATTGATAACTAATACTTTCAATAAAAAAAGCTATAGAAAATTCTATAGCTTTTTTTATTGAAAGTATGCTCAAATGTATGCGAAAGGATTCGAACCCTCGACCTTCTGATCCGTAGTCAGACGCTCTATCCAACTGAGCTACGCATACATAAAAGTATGCCCGAGACCGGAATCGAACCGGTACGGTATTTCTACCGCAGGATTTTAAGTCCTGTGCGTCTGCCAGTTCCGCCACTCGGGCACATTATGTGCATTTATTTAAGACAGTGGGTGGTGGAGGATTCGAACCTCCGAAAGATGAACTAACAGATTTACAGTCTGCCCCCTTTGGCCACTCGGGAAACCACCCATAATAATATTAAATTGTAAGTGTTAAACAC
>CALWDX010000058.1 GCA_944376805.1 uncultured Clostridia bacterium | reverse complement strand
ATGGAGCAGTTATAGGTGAAGAAGAAGCTAAAAATATATCTTCAATAGAAAATATAAAATATTTAGATGAATTTTCAGCTACATTTTCAAATTTAGTTTTTAGAAATAGTATAGAAACTATATATTTAGATTTAGAAAATAGATATTTAGATAACAACAAAGATAGTTTTAAACAAGCAAACATAATAAAGGAAAATTACCCATATATTACTATAAAAAATATTTATAATGATTTAGGTTATTTTAGACTTTTTAAAACAGAAGAAGAAGTAGAGAATTTAAGAAAAGCAATAGCTATAACAAAAAAAGGTATAGAAAATATATGGAATAATACAAAACCAAATATAATGGAATATGAATTAGAAGCTTGTTTTGATTATGAAATAAAAAGAAATGGTTCAAAAGATAAAGCATTTAATACAATTCTTGCAAGTGGTAGTAATGCAACAGTTTTACACTATGGAGAAAATAATGACAAAATAAATGACGGAGAACTTATCCTTATAGATTTAGGTGCAACTTATAAATATTATAATGCAGATATATCAAGAACTTTTCCAGCTAATGGAAAATTTACAGATAGACAAAAACAAATTTATAATATAGTTTTAGAAGGACAAAGAAAAGTTATAAAAGCAATAAAACCAGGCTTACCATTTAAAAGACTTAACGAAATATTAATTGAACATTATGAAGAAGAGCTTACAAAAATAGGGCTTATAAAAGATAAAAGTGAAATATCAAAATATTATTATCATGGAGTAAGCCATTATTTAGGATTAGACACTCATGATGTTTCAAGAGATTTAGGAACAGATGGAGGACTTAAACCAGGTATGGTTATAACAGTAGAACCAGGACTTTATATAGCAGAAGAAGGTATAGGTATAAGAATAGAAGATGATATACTTGTTACAGAAAATGGTTATGAAAATTTATCTAAAGATATAATAAAAACAGTAGAAGAAATAGAAAATTTCTTTGAAAATCGTTAATTTTTAAATTAGATTTATATTGAACTAGGGAAGGTGAAAAATTTTGTTTAATATAGAACGTAATGAAGAATGTTGGTGTGGTAGTGGCAAAAAGTATAAATCTTGTCATTTAAGAAAAGATGAAGAAATGTTACAACCTTTTGAAAAACAAGGTTATCCTATACCAACTAGAAATTTAATATTAACACAAAATCAAATTGAAGGAATAGAAAAATCAGCTAAACTTACAAAATCTATTATAAATGAAGTAGAAAAAATAATAAAAGAGGGTGTTTCTACATTAGAAATTAATGACCTTGTACATAAATTAACAATAGATGCAGGAGCAATACCAGCACCACTTAATTATAATGGATTTCCAAAAAGTTGTTGTACTTCTATAAATAATGTTGTGTGTCATGGTATACCATCTAAAGATGAAATATTAAAAGATGGTGATATAATAAACTTAGATATAACTTCTATTTTAAATGGTTATTATTCAGATATGAGCCGTATGTATATGATAGGTAATGTAAATGAAAATGCAAGAAAACTTGTAGAAGTTACAAAAGAATGTTTAATGGCAGGTATAAAGGCAGTAAAACCTTATAGACCTATATCAGATATAGGAAATGTTATAAACGATATAGCAGATAAATACGGATATGGAGTAGTTAGAGCATTAACAGGACACGGTGTTGGTATAAAATTTCACGAAGAACCAAATATTAATCATTATAGGACAAATACTAAAACTATGATAATGGTGCCTAATATGGTGTTTACAATAGAACCTATGATTAATGAGGGTACATTTGATTGTTATATAGGAGATGATAATTGGACAGTTTATACAAAAGATAATAAATTATCAGCACAATGGGAACATACTATTCTAGTTACTGAAACAGGATATAAAATTTTAACAGATTAAAAGGGTTATATATGCAAAAACATATTTTAAATTTATATAGTGATGCATTTAACCTTATTAAACAAGGTATTAAAACTATTGAATTAAGGTTAAATGATGAAAAAAGACAAAAAATTTATATAAGTGATTATATACAATTTATTAATTTAGATAATAAAGAAATATTAGAAGTTAAAGTCAAAAATATATATAAATATAAAAATTTTAAAGATTTGTATAAAGATTTTGATAAAGTATCTATTGGTTATAAAAAAGATGAAATAGCAAATTATAAAGATATGGAGCAATATTATAAAATAGAAGATATAGAAAAATATGGTGTAGTTGGTATAGAAATAGAACTATTATAAGGAGAAAAATTATGACAGAAAGAGAAAAAATGTTAGCAGAAATGCCTTATGACCCAACAGATAAAGAACTTGTAGAAATGAGAGCATATGCAAGAAAAATGTGCAAGGAATTTAATGACTGTAGCCCAGAAGATGAAACTAAAAGAGAAAAAATATTAAAAGACCTTTTTGGTAGCACAGGTAATAGTATATATATGGAGCCAACTTTTAGATGTGATTATGGTAAAAATATTCATGTAGGAGAAAGTTTTTATGCAAATTTTAATTGTGTGATATTAGATGTAGCAGAAGTTATAATTGGTAAAAATTGCATGATAGCTCCTAATGTTGCTATATATACAGCAACTCACCCAATAGACCCTGTAGAAAGAAATGGTGGTACAGAATATGCTAAAAAAGTTGTTATAGGTGATAATTGTTGGCTTGGTGGTAATTCTGTTATTTGTCCTGGGGTAACATTAGGTAATAATGTTGTTGTAGGAGCTGGGACAGTTGTTACAAAAAGTTTTGGGGATAATGTAGTTTTAGCAGGTAATCCAGCTAAAGTTATAAAAATAATAGAAGTAAAATAATATAAACAAAGGAGAATTAAAATGAAAACTTATAATTTATGGGAAAAAAATATACCTTTATTTGATGAAAATATAAAAAATGTAGAAAATGAAAATTGTTGTCAAATAGATGCATATCTTGTAGAAGATGAATTTGAAGAGGATAAAATAAGAGGAGCAATGCTTATTTTACCAGGTGGTGGTTATGGTTTTTGTTCTATTGAAGGGGAAAAAATGGCAAGATGGTTAAACTTTTTTGGAGTAAATGCCTTTGTTTTAAGATATAGAGTAGCACCATACAAACACCCAGCTCCTTTATTAGATGCAAAAAGAGCTGTTAGATTTATAAGATATAATGCAGAAAAGTTTAGCATAAACCCAAATAAATTAGGTATTTTAGGGTTTTCAGCTGGTGGACATTTAGCAGGTTGTGTAGCAGAATTTTTTGATAAATTTGAAGAAAATAATCAAGATGAAATAGATAAAGTTTCAGCTAAACCAAATTTAGCAGTTTTATGTTATCCTGTTATTTCTTTATGTGAAGATTATGCACACAAAGGTTCTGCTGACAATCTTGTAGGTGAAAATCAAGAACTTAAAGAAATGTTATCATTAGAAAAAAGTGTTAGAGAAGATATGCCAGAAATGTTTTTATGGCATACATTAGAAGATACAGCAGTTAGTGCAGTTAATACATTACAAATGGGAATTGCTCTTAAAAATAAAAATGTACCTTATAGTTTACACATTTTTGAAAAAGGGGCTCATGGCTCTATACTTGCAGAAAATATAGAAGGTACAAAAGAATGGTCAGATTCTTTAAAATCTATATTAAAAAATAGAGGATTTATAGATAAACAATCTTATAGATGGTTATAAAAATAATAAAAAGGACTGAAAATTTTCAGTCCTTTTTATTATTTAATTGTTTAAATTATCTGTTAATATTTGTATAATTTCATCTTTTGATAAACTTTCTTTATATTTAGGGTGTGTTTTAAGCATTTTTAATAATTCATCTTTTGGTTTTTCTAATAAACCACTTTTTATTAGCTTTTCTTCACCTTTTAATATATCAATACATTTACCCATTTCTTCTTCACTTTTTATTATAAAACTTTCTTTATTGCTCATATATCCTCCTAAAAAATATTTATACTTTATATATATAGTTTTAAATATTTTTTAAATTTTATACATTTTATTCAGATTTTATAGCTTTTAGAGCCTCTATTTTTACAGCTCTTCTAGCTGGAAAATAACCTGCTAAAAGTCCTATAATACTTGCAAATATTAAAGAGGATATGCTAAGCCAAAATGGTATAGAAGATATTTTAGTTGTACTATTACTTGGGTCCATTCCCATATTCATACTCATACCCATCATTTCCATTAAAAATGGTGAAGCTTTATTTAACCCAAAAGAAATTAAATGACTAAATAAAACACCTATTCCACCACCTAAAAACCCTATAAGAATAGCTTCTAATAAAAATAATTTTTTAATATCTGAAACTTTTGCTCCTATAACTTTCATTATACCTATTTCTCTAGTTCTTTCATATATTGCCATAACCATAGTGTTAGTTATACCTATTGCTGCAATAAATAAAGATACACCACCTATTGCACCTAATAATATTTGAATACTAGAGTTAGTTTTTTTAGCAGCAGAAATATATTCTATAGGAGAATAAACATTAAATTCACCTAAATCTTTTATTTGGTCTACAATTTCTTGTACATTATCTATACTTTGACATTTTACTATAACTTGGTCATAACCTTTTCTACTATTTGATTGATTATTATTACCATATACTTTTTCTGTATCTTTTTTAATTTTTTCCAATGTATCAATAGGCATTAAAATATAATTTTCACCATATTTTTCAGGTTTATTAACAATACCTACAATATTAGCTTTATATGTTTTATGTTTTATTGTTTTATCTATATCTGAACCATTACCAAGATATTTTCTACTAACACCATAATTTCTATCTGTTGTAATAGTTACTTTTTGGTTTAAAATTTCTTGTTTTTCCATATCTTCTGTAATTTCATCTTCGCTATATATCCATTTTGGATAAGGTTCACTTTTACCCTTTTTATCAAACATATATGCTATAAGAGGATTTGCAACAATATTATAAGTACCACTATCTTCTGATGTTAATCCTCTACCTTCAATAGCTTTGTAACCTAATAAATCTGTTGTAGAAGGGTCTATACCCATTACAGTAAATGAACCAACATATTTATCACTATTTAATAAAAGTCTTAAATCACTTCTTAACATAGGTGTTACTGCTTGAACCCCTTCTATTTGTTTGAATTTATTAATATTTTCAGTTGTTATACCAGTTTTACCATTATAATTTGCATTAACTTGAATATTAGTTATACTGCCCATTTCTTCACTTATTTGTTTTTCAAAACTTTCATTTAATGCAACACCTAAAGAAACCATTATTATAATAGAGCTAGCACCAATAACAACACTAAATATAGTAAGAGCAGTTCTTAACTTTCTTTTGGCCAAATTTTTTAAAGCCATTTTTATAATATCAAAATTAGTCATTAAAGTCCAACTCCTTTTTGGCTTTGGCTTTTTTTACAATTATAAAAATACCAATACCAATAACAAAAACAATTGCACACACTATAGCAATAATTTTAGTAGGGAATTTTTTTTCCGGCTCTGGAGCAGGTTCCATCATTTCAGGTTCTTCTGGCATCACCATTTCTTCAACATTTATTTTAAATTCTTCTGTTTTTTCAATTTCTTTTCCATCTGTATCATTATATGTAATAATAAGTTTTAATGTTTTTTCTCCTGTTTCTGTTGGTGTAAATGTAGCATCATAATATTCTGTAGCACCTGATTCAAAATTACCTATAAAATTTGTAGTAGTAGAAGTGTCAAAACCTTCACCTTCTAATTTTATCATAAGATTAGAAAGAGTAACTTTACCAGTATTATATAGTTGGAAATTGACATTCATAGGCATACCAACATTACCTATATCAGATTTTGTTATTTCACTAAGTTCTAAATTTGCTTGTTGTTTTACATTTACCCCTACAAGTTCTACTGACTTAAACTCATTAGCTTGTTCATCTTCATATTCTAAATTTACATTTATAGTATAAGAACGAGGTTTTGCATCTGGTACAGCAAATAAATTAAATGTATGTGATACTTCTTGTTTTGGTGCAATACTATCAATAAAATATGTTGTACTAGAATTATCAGGAGCAAAAACAGTTCCTTTTTCTTCAGTTTTATCATCTATAGTTAAAAATATTTTTATATTTTTAACTGTTTTTGATTCGTGAGTATTTTTAAAATTCATTGATAAATCAAAACTTTTACCAGCTTCTACAATAGTAGGATTTGATTGGTATTTACTAACAATAATTTTAGGAACAGAAGTTTTAGTTTCTTCACCTTCTTTTTTAGGTGTTGGATTATTTACATTAAAACCTGCATATTGTTCTAAAACTACATTGTTTGGTGTTACTGTTCCATCTGTACCAGTTGTTTTATCACCAGTAGAATATTCTACTGAAAAACCTATTGAATATGTTTGAGTTATAGCACTAGCAGTTGGAGCTACACTAAAAGAAACTTCTTTTTCCTCATTAGCCATTAATTTTTCAATAAATACAATATTTGTAGATGTAGGTACAATATTTTCAGGCAATTTAGTTGACACTTTTATTGATTTTGCTTCTGTATTAGAATTATTTTTTACTTTTAATTTAAAAGTACCACTTTGTCCAACATTAAAAGTACCTTTTGGAGCTACAATATTAGATATTTTTAAATCAATGTTTTCATTATTAGTATTTGTTTTAGATACTGTTACATATGTAAAGTAATCTTTTATATATTCTTTACCTGCATAGTCTAAATATGTAACTTTTAATGTAATTTTGTTAGAACCTTCTTTAGTTAAGTTTGTTGTAGATAATTTAAAATTTATAGGTTGAGTTGTATTAGCATTCATTTTTGTGAAAAATGCATTACTTGTACCACCTACAACAGTCATATTATTTTCTTCTAAGCCTAAAATCTCTAAATTTACACTATTAGCTTCCATACCAGAAACATTTTCTAATGATGCTGTAATATCAAATGTATCACCAGAAACTATACTGTCTTTTGAAATCTTTAAATTATTAAGTGCTACTGTTGGGACTAAGCTACCACTATCTATTTTTACATAAAATGTATCACTTCCACTAAAAGTTCCATTATCTATGCTTGTAAAAGAATAATCTAAAGTAATAGGGTATTTACCAGTTGTTGCATTTTTATCTATATCTACAGATAATACTACATTATGGCTTCCACCTCTTAATATATTACTTACTCTATCTGAACCATTTAAAAATTTTATTGTAAGAGGTGAATTGTCACCACTTGATTTGGCTTGTATTAAAACATCTAAAGCTGTATCTGCTGATGTATTTACTATTGGTATAGTAATTTCTGTGTTTTTACCAGCTTCTGCACTATATATATTATTTCCACTCATTTTTAAAACAGGTTTATCTGGTATTGGTGGTTCTGTTGTTGTTTCTATATCATTAGCAAATGCTAAAGATAACATACTATTAACAATTATTATTACAATTAAAAATATTTTTAAAAATTTCATTTTATATCTCCTTTATATTACTAATTAGGATTGTAAATAACCTCTGTTTTAGGGTTTTCATTTGTTTCAGTTTTTATAATATGACCATCTTTTAAATATACTATTTCATCTGCATACTCTGCTATTTCTAAATCATGTGTAACTATTATAAGTGTTTGATTATGTTCTTTTGCTTTACTTGTAATAAGGTTCATCATTTCATATGTTGTTTTAGTATCTAAGTTACCAGTTGGTTCATCTGCAAATATTATTTCAGGATTATTTACAAAAGCTCTTGCTATACTAACTCTTTGTTGCTGTCCACCACTCATTTCTGATGGTTTATGTTTTAGTCTTTTTTCAAGACCTACAGCTTTCAACATTTCTTTAGCTCTTTTTTCTCTTGATTTTTTATTTATTCCCATAAATACAAGAGGCAATGTTACATTTTCAAGAGCTGTTAAAGTTGGTAATAAATTGTAAGATTGAAAAACAAATCCAAGATATTTTTGCCTAAATATTGCTAAACCTTCTTCACTCATTTTTTCAATATTTTTACCTTTAAATATAATACTTCCTTTAGTACATCTTTCAAGACCAGCAATCATATTTAATAATGTAGATTTACCAGAACCAGAAGTACCCAAAAGACAATATATTTTACCCTTTTTAAAGCCTATACTAATATTGTCAAGTGCTAATATTTTTTCATTACCCATAGTATAAACTTTTGATAAATTTTTAACTTCTATTATATATTGTTCACTAGTTTGCAAAACATCACCTCCAGAATATTAGATAATTATATCATATATTCGACAAAATTTCACTATTTTTTTCTACTTTTATGTTATTTGCCCAATTTTTTGTTTGTATACTATATATTTCAGATTTTTTAATATTAATATATTCTTCTTTTACAATAGCTTTTACATCTTGAGTATTAGGTTTTAATATTTTATTTATTTTAAATATATAAAAACCATCTCTACCTTCTATTACATTACTTACACTTTTTTCACTTAACTTATAAATTTTGTCTTCTATATTTTTTTCAAATAAATTTTTTTCTAGCTTTATATTTTCATATACTTGTATAAAAGGTTGTTCTTCAAATTCTTTAAAATCTGTTTCAAAATTAATATATTTTGCTATACTATTTGCTTTTTGTTTTGCGTCAAAATTATTATTATTTTTTATAAATATATAATCTAAATATACTTGATTTATTTCATTGTTATTTTTTGAAATATAATTTTCAAAATATTTTTCAAAGTCTTTTTCATTTACTACAAATGTACTTGTAATATAGTCATACATTTTTTCTTCAATGATTCTTTCTTTTTCAAATTTTTCACATATGCTCAAAGGAATAATAATATTTTTTTCTTTTTCAAAACTTTCTTTTAATAATATTGCTTGTTTTTTATATTCTTGTTTTTCTTGTTCATTAAGTTTTATACCTAGTTTTTCAGCTTCATATACAACCGCTTTTAAAAGTATAATTGAGTTTATAGTATTATTTTTTGCAACGTCTTTAGCTGAAATTCCATCAAAGTCTGTATGCCATATATCAACACCACCTACTTCTTCAAATATACGTTCTTGTTCATATAAATATAATAAAAATTCTTCTTTTTCTATGTATTCATTATTTATCTTTAAAACATAATTAGTATTTTTATTTAAATATTTAAATAAATAAATAAAACTAACTAAGATAATTAAAATAACTAAAAATATTAAACTATACTTTTTGTATTTATCATAATTCTTTCCAATTTTATATTCGTTCATTTTTTTCACCTATTTATAATATTTTTTTATATTATATACTATCATATTTTACAATTCAATTTATTTTAAATAATTTAATATAAATGTAATGTATTTTTAAATTTTTATGGAAAAAATATATATTTTTTGTTATAATAAATATTATTGGTTTTTTAACCATAAAATTTTAATAAAATTATAGGTGATATTATGAAAAATTTTAAAAATATAATTATGTTTATACTTATTTTTACTATAGTTTTTGGATTTAATGTCCCTACATATTCAAAAGAAATTTCCCAAATACCCATAGGAACAACATCTGCTAAAGTGTTACAAGTAATAGATGGTGATACTATTAAAGTAGAATTACCTAATAAAGATATTGCATATGTAAAATTAAAAGGTATAGATGCAAAGGGATTTGATGAAAGTTATGAATATTTGACAAATACTTTACTTGGACAAAATATTTCACTTTCAAATGATGGAGGCTCATATTATGGAGGTAAATTTAACTATTTAATAGTATATTTTAATGGTATAAATATAAATAATCAAATGTTAGAGAGTGGATATGCTGTTATAGACACTAGCCAAAATAAAGGTAGTACTTATAATAGTTTTGTAAATTCTCAAAATTATGCTAAACAAAATTCTGCAGGTATGTGGCGATTTGAAGAACAAGATTATTCTTCTATTATGGGCTCTAGTGGTGGAAATATAAATTATACTGATGATAAAGTAAATATTAATACAGCTACTAGAAGTCAATTAGAAGTACTTTTAAAAGGTGTTTCTAAAGAACTTGCTAGAGAAATTATAAATTATAGAGAAAAAAATCCTTTTTCTAATATTCAAGAAATAAAATTTGTTAAAGGTTTTACAAAGAAAATATATGACCAAAATAAAAATGCGTTAACAGTTTATACTAATATTAATACTGCAAATGAATTTGAGCTTAAAACATTAAATGATTTATCTGATGATGATATTAAAAAAATAATTGAAAAACGTTCTAAAAAAGAATTTACATCTGTTAGTCAAATAAAAAATATTATATCTAGTTATGATTATGATAGAATTTCTGATTATATATCTATAAATAATGTAGATAGTATTGATGTAAGTAAAAGCTCTAATAAAGCAAATATATCTTTATCTAGTAAATCATATCTTACAAGTGCTGATGTTACTTATTCATTTGCTGATAATATTATAGAATATAGAAAAAATGGATATACTTATAAAACTTTAATGGAGCTTTCAAAACTTGGAACAAGTAATATTTCAGAACAAGATATACATTATTTAGAAGATAATTTAGATATATATACAAATTTAAATACAGGTAACTTATATGAACTTACACCTGTTTTTAGTAGAACTACAGCTGAAAGGATATTAAATAGAAGTTTTAGTGATAAAAAAGACTTAAAAGATATAATAACTGAGTCTGAATATAATAGAGTTAAAGATGCTATATATGTAGATAAAAATAAAGATGAGTATGTAAATATTAATACAGCTACTAAAGAACAAATGTATGCTAATGGTATACCTACAAATGAAACTTATCATATTATACAAAGCCGTCCTATAAGAAATGCTAAACAATTTCCATTAGATGTTACTAGTATAAATAATAAAATAAGTTTATATACTAATATTAATACTGCATCTAAAACAGAGCTTTTATCTTTAAATAATGGTATGACAGATTATTTAGCTGATAGTATAATTAAATATAGAAAAGATGATAATTTTGGTTCTTTAGAAGAAATAGAAGAATTTTTCAAAGTTAATAAATCTGTTAGTGTATATAATAATATAAAAGATTTTATTGTTGTAAGATAATAAAATAAAGACCACCTATTAAATAGGGTGGTCTTTATTTTTATATTTAATTTAGTTATATCTTAATTTTGTTTATCATACATTTCTTTTTCAACTTTAATAAAAACTTCAGCTAAAACACCATAAGTTTTTTCCCAAGCTTCCATAATTTCATCTGTTGCAGCATCACCTAACATATCTTTAATAGCTATAAGTAAATTTTTACCTACTATTGGATAGTGTTCAGCTAAAACACCAACTTCAACATGTCTTTTACCAATAGATTCAACTGCAGGCATAATAGCTTCTAAATTATCAATATTTTTAGCTGCTGCTAAAATAGCATTAGCAAGTGCTATAGGTTGAGCTCCAGATTCTTGTTTATCCATATCAAACATAGGTTTAACTTCTGGATTATTTTCAAACATAGTTTTATAAAAATATTTTGTTATTTCAACACCTTTTTCTTGTAATACAGGTACAGTACTTTTAATAATTTCAATAGTTTTAGCATCTAACATAATAACTTCTCCTTTTTATGTAAAATAAATTAAAAATAAAATGTATATTTCATTTACACATTTTATATTATCATATTATATAAAATAAGTCAAGTTTATTTTTTATACATTATATGTTATAATATATAGAAATAATTTTGTTAATATAAATTAAGGAGTTTTATTTGTATGAATTTATCAAAATTTACAGACTATTCTTTTAGAATTCTTATAGATTTAGCAATAAATTATAATAATTTATGTACTGTTCAAGAATTATCTAAAAATTTAGATATATCAGAAAATCATATAAAAAAAATAGTACATTCTTTAGCTAAAGAGGGGTATATACTTTCTTTAAAGGGAAGAAATGGTGGTATAAGACTTGCTAAAGAACCTAAAGATATAAATCTTGGAGAAGTTTTAATATTTTGTGAAGACTTTTCAAAAGTTATAGAATGTAAAAAAAACATTAGATATTGTACTTATAATAGTGAAAAATGTCTTATAAAAAGTATAGTAAAATCATCTACAGAAAAATTTATCCAAGAGTTTAAGAATTATAACTTGTCAGATGTAATAAAATCTATAAATGATTAATTATAAACATAAATGAATAAATATTCAAAAATTATTGACAAATATTTATTTTAATGTATAATTATAATAAATAATTTATTTTGAGGTGAATATTTATGAAAAAATTTTTAAAATTTACTATATGTACATTGATTACAATTACACTTTTTGGTTGTAGTCAACCTAGTACTAAAGAAAAACAAACAACTAATGAACAAGTTAAAGAAGATAATTCATTATCAAAAGTTCAAGAAAGAGGAGAACTTATTATAGGTACATCTGCCGATTTTGCACCAAGAGAATTTCATATGATGGTAGATGGTAAAGATACTATTGTAGGTTATGATATAGATATAGCTAAAGAAATAGCAAATGATATGGGTGTAGAATTGAAAGTACAAGATATGTCATTTGATGGACTTTTAACAGCTTTAAATGCTGGTAAAGTTGATATGGTTATAGCTGGTATGGCTGCTACACCAGAAAGATTAGAAGCAGTAGATTTTAGTATACCTTATGGAAAATCTACTGATATAAGTGAAGGACAAAAAATAGTTGTAAGAAAAGAAGATAAAGATTTATATACTAGTATAGAAAGTCTTACTGATAAAAAATTAGGAGTACAAAAAGCTGGGTTACAAGAAGAAATAGCTAAAACACAAGTATCTAATGCTAAAATAACATATCTTACTAAAATTCCTAATATGGTAATGGAATTACAAACAAAAAAAGTAGATGCTATTATTTTATCTGGTGATGTTGCGAAAAATTATGCTAATAAAAATCCAGAATTATATGTAACAGATATACCTTTAATACAAGAAACTGAAGGTGTTGGTATAGCTTTTAAAAAAGGAAGTACAGCTTTAGTAGAACAAACTAATTCAACTTTACAAAAACTTATGGATAATGGAACTATGGATGAAATTATAGAAAAAAACGAAAAAATAGTAGAAGATTTAAATAATTAATAAATATTTATAAATTTATCTTGCATTTTTATAAATTTACTGTTATTATATAGCTTGAATATATTTTTTAGGGAGGAAATTAAAATGTTTGAAAGTTTTTCTTTTTTAAAAGAATACTATCCATTATATATTTCAGGTACTTTAATGACTGTTTTTGTATCTTTATTTACTGTTTTGATTGGTACATTTATAGGTATATTTATTGCATTAATGAAATTATCTAAAATTAAAGCAGTTAGCTATATTGCTTCTGTATATATAGAAATAGTTCGTGGTACTCCTGTTATGGTTCAAATAATGATATGGTATTTTGGGTTAGGTGCAATAATTCAATTACCAGATTATTATATTGGTGAAAGTTTAAATCTTGCTCAATTAATCCCAGGTGCTTTAGCACTTGCTTTAAACTCGGGTGCTTATGTTGCTGAAATTATTAGAGCTGGTATATTAGCAGTAGATAAAGGACAAACAGAAGCAGCAGCTTCTTTAGGTATGAAAAGTCCTATGATTATGAGATATATTATAATGCCTCAAGCTGTAAAAAATATTTTACCTGCAATAGGTAATGAATTTGTTGTATTAATAAAAGAATCTTCTATACTTTATGTAATAGGTATACAAGAACTTATGGCTAAAACTTCTACTATACAATCTTCTACATTTCAACCTGTTGCACCTCTTATTATAGCATCTATTATATATTTTGTTTTAACATTTGGTTTATCAAGACTTATTGGTGGATTTGAAAGGAGATTAAACAAAGATGATAGAAATTAAAGATTTATGTAAAAGCTTTGGCAATAATCAAGTTTTAAAAGGTATAACAACTACTATACATAAAGGAGAAGTTGTTGTTGTAATAGGTCCTTCTGGTTCAGGTAAAAGTACTTTTTTAAGATGTCTTAATAAACTTGAAGATATTACTTCTGGTGCTATAATTTTTGAAGGTACAAATATTACAGATAGAAAAGTAGATATTAGTATACATAGACAAAAAATGGGTATGGTTTTCCAGCATTTTAACCTTTTTCCACATTTAACTATATTAGAAAATATTACTATTGCACCTATTAAAGTTAAAAATGTAGATAAAGCAACTATTGAAAAGGAAGCATTACATCTTTTAAGTCTTGTTGGTCTTGAAGACAAAGCTAATGCTTATCCTTCTAGTCTTTCTGGTGGTCAAAAACAACGTATAGCTATTGTGCGTGCTTTAGCTATGAAACCAGATGTTATGCTTTTTGATGAACCAACTTCAGCTTTAGACCCTGAAATGGTTGGAGAAGTTTTAGAAGTTATGAAAAAACTTGCTAAAGAAGGTATGACAATGGTTGTTGTTACTCATGAAATGGGATTTGCTAGAGAAGTTGGAACAAGAGTTATATTTATGGATGGTGGAAACATTTGTGAAGAAAATACACCTGAAAATATTTTTACTAATCCACAACACCCTAGAACACAAGAATTTTTATCTAAAGTTTTATAATACAAAATATAAGAACATACTTTTAAGTATGTTCTTATATTTTGCTAAAAACCTTAATTTTAAGTTAATGTATTTTTATATATAAATTATAAATGAATATAAGAATATAATTATGGATATTAGTAATTAAATTAAGAAAGAAATATTGTAACATTAATGATTTGTATAAAGAAAAATTAACATAAAAATATTATAAAAAAACTCTATTTAATGGTGTAAATAGAAAAAGTTATTATTTAATTTTAAAAATGTTTGTTGATACAAATCTTCTGTATTATCTTTATTTAAGCAATTTTTTAAACAACATTTATAAATATCATTAATACATTTTTCTAATTCTTTTGCCTCCAAAATTCTCACCTCTTATATCTTTTCACTATATATTTGCTACAACTTTTTAGTTTGTTCATTTTTTTAAAAAATTTTTTAATACCAAAACTTACAATTAGAAAAATTGTTTTAATTATAGTATAATATATTTGTTATCAATAATAAAAGGAGGCTTTAAATGAAAAAATTAATAGGTTTTATAAGTCTTTTTATTGTTATTTTACTAGGGGTTAACCTTATAGACAAAGATAATTATATATCTTATATAGAGTTTTATAAAAAAGTAAATAATAAAGAAATAGATACTATATTTTATAATAATAGTGATAAAATAAAATTTAAAGAAAAAAATAATGATACAGTTTTTATAACTGATAATCCTAGAACAGAAAATTTTAAACAAGAAATGCTTATAAATGGTATAGATTTTAAAGAACAATTAAATATAGGTAATAGTTTAACTGCTATTTTAACTATTATTTTAATTAGTAGTCTTATATTTGTAATATATAAGAAAAATAAAAAAAATACTATACTTGTAAAAGAATTTAATACAGAAGATAAAAATAATATATTTTTTAAAGATATTGCAGGTAATGAAGAAGCTAAAGAAAATGCTAAAGATATTGTAGATTTTTTAAAATATCCTGAAAAATATGAAAAATTAAATGCTAGAACACCTAAAGGTATAATATTTTATGGTGAACCTGGGACAGGTAAAACAATGATGGCAAAAGCTATTGCATCTGAAGCAAATGTGCCTTTTTATTCTGTTTGTGGTTCTGACTTTATGGAAATGTATGTAGGGGTTGGTGCTTCTAGGGTAAGAAATTTATTTAAAAAGGCTAGAGAAAATAAAAAAGCTGTTATATTTATAGATGAAATAGATGCAATAGGTAAGAAAAGGAGTAATTCTTTACAAAATTCAAATGAAGAAAGAGAACAAACATTAAATGCACTTTTAACAGAAATGAGTGGATTTTCTAAAGATGAAAACATAGTTGTTATAGCTGCTACAAATCGTATTGACATATTAGATGATGCACTTATTCGTGCTGGTAGATTTGATAGACATATAGAAATAGGGTTACCAGATAAAGTTGCCCGTGAAAAAATTTTAACTTTATTGTTAGAAAATAAAAAAACAGATAAAACAATAGATATAAAAGATATTGCAAAAAAAACTATATATTTTAGTGGTGCTATGTTAGATTCTTTAGTAAATGAAGCTAGTATTATAGCTATAAAAGATAATAAAGAAGAAATAAATATTACTCATATAGATAAAGCTTATTTAAAAATATTAGCTGGTGATGAAAAGAAAGATAAATCATTTTTAAATAGTAAAGACAAAAAAATAATAGCTGTACATGAAGCAGGACACGCAATAGTTACAAAAGTTTTAAATGTTGCTACAATATCAAAAATATCTATTATACCTACTATTAAAGGGGCTGGTGGCTTTTGTGTTAATATATTTGAAGACAATTTATTTAAATCTAAAAAAGAACTAGAAAATCAAATAATAAGTTTATATGGTGGGCGTTGTGCTGAAGAAATTATTTTTGGTAATGATAATGTTACAACAGGAGCATATAATGATATAGAAAAAGCAACAAATATTATTATAGACTATATAAGTAAATATGGTATGGATAATAATATATTAAATTATAAAATGTTAAACGAAGATAAAAATATTATAGAACAATATAAAAATTTATCTAATATACTTTATGAAAAATGTAAAAATATATTGTTAAATAATATTAATAATCTTAAAATATTATCTAATGAATTATTAGAAAAAGAAGTATTAAATGAAAAAGAAATTTACTCTATATTAAAAGATTAGTATTAATAACTTGTCACACTTTTTTTTATTATGAATATTATATATTATACAAAAGAAAATTTTATTGTTATTTTATATTTGATAACTATGGGTTTTAATAACTTTGGTTATAAATATTGCCAATTAAAAATTCATTTATTACCTTAATATTTTGTGCCCCCTTAAAATAAATGTATTGAAAACAAAGTCATAAATTTTTATGACTTTGTTCAATCATTTATAATAAATTGTATTCTTAATTTATCATTTCAGATGTTACTTATGAAGGTATACCATTAATATCTTTATTATATTGACTTAAATCTTCATTAGGGATTATTACTTCTGTTTTATCAATATTTTCATAAAAATTCATAAAACTTCCACTTAAATTTATAGTTGTACCTTGTCCATTTAATTCAATATTAAAATCAATAATATAATTAATAGGATTATTTCCATTATCAACAGTTGTTGAAATACTTATATTTTTAATATTTATGTTATCTGTTATTTCTATATCTTCCTCATATAAATCCAATTCGTTTAAAATTACTGCTGCTATTTCATTTGATTTTGATTTGTCTAAATTAAATGTATATGTTTTATTTTCTTTTTCATAATTTAAAAATTTTCCATCTACAATTAAATTTTCATTTAATATTTTATTTCCAACAGTAACATCTTGTAAATTAAATTTGTTACCTACATAACCTTTATATTTTTCGTTTTCACCATCATTTAAATTTTGGTCAATATATAAATTTTCATCTTTATAAAATATTTTTTGATTAATAGTTTCTTTTTCTTCACTAGATTCTAAAATAGTTTTTTCATTTATATATAATTTAGGTTCAGCTTTTATATCAAAAAATACTTTTCCTTCAATAAGTGTATTTATAACTTCACTATTTGAATTTTCTTTTAATTCTAATTTATTTCTATACTTTTTTATAATAGTAACATTTTTATAATTATCAATAGCTTCATTTACTTGTTTATAAAGTTTTTTAGCTTCATCTTTATTTAATTTAGTTTCTGTTACTTGTTGTTTTTCTGTTTCAAAATTTTCTGAAGAATTTACATTAACTTTACCATTTGTATTTATGTGTACTATTTTACTACTTGGGCTATAAGAAACATTATAACCTAAATTTTCAGAAATAAAACGAAGAGGTAAATATGTTTTGTCATTTACTATTATTGTACCTACTTTGTCATTTTCTTTATCAATAGATACTATTTTATCATTTACTACTGCTTTATTTTCATTTACAGGTAATTGTATTTTACCACCATTTAAAATAGTTATTTTTTGTTCTGAATTATAATCTAATTGTAATTGTAATGCTTGACTTAATTCTCTAACTGGTAAATATACTCTATTTTCATAAACTATAGCACTATCTTTAATATTTAATGTTTGTTCATCTATATCAATTATAATATTTTCATCTACTGAAATATTTTGTGGTGGTTGTATTCTATTTTTTTTAGCTTCTTTTATTTCTATTGCTTTATCTAATGAAATATCACTTGCTAAAATGTTATTAGCATAACTTAAAGTAAATATTGTAGATAAGCATATTGCAATAAATTTTTTCATTATAAACACTCCTTTAATATTAATATAAATAGATTTTATATTATACTTTTATTAATGTCAATAAAACTAGCCTTTTTATTACTCTAAATGTATAAAAAAGCTAGTTTATTGTTTATTTTAGTATAATTATTTTTTGTATTTATGCAGTAGTTTCTTCTGTAGCAACTTCTTTAATATCTTGATATTGGCTTAAATCTTCATTAATAGTTTTAACAACTGTATTACCTACATTGTTATATTTCATATTCATTACAACATCAGCTTTTATAGTAATTCCTTCAGTTGAAAATAACATAGAAAAGTTTGTATCATAACTTAATGGATTATTATTAGAATCTACTATAATATTTACATTAGTATCTTTAACAGAGAAATTATCTAATTGTTTTAAATCTTCTATACCTAAATTCATTTCTTTAGAAAATTGTCCTACAAGCTCTATAGCTTTATCTATGTTTAAATTAAAAGTATATTTTTTGTTACCATTTTCTAAATTTTCAACAGCACCTTTTGAAACTAAGTCTTCAGTTAAAAATTCATCTATATTCATAGTATTTGACATTTTAACTGCTTCATCAAGGTTTAAATCCATTTTATATTTAAACTCATTTATATCAGATGTATTTTGTTTTACATACATTTTTCCATCTTTATAAAACATTTCTTGAATTACATCTTGCTTTTCACCCATAAGCTCTATGGAACTAGTTTGTTTTGAGTACATTTGTACTTTATCACCTATATCTGTCATAACAGTACCTGTTAAGTCCATTATCATATCTAAATTATCTGTTCCATCAGACATATTTAATTTAATTTTTCCATTCATATCAATAGTAGCATTTTTAATATTTTGAGATACCTCAGATATTTTTTTGTATGCTTCTAATGCTTGAGATTTATTTAATTGAATAACACCATTTTGTGATTGTTCTTTATTTTCTTCTACTTTTTGTGTTTCTTCATTATATTGTACATTATAACCAATTACATTATTTACAAAATTAACTGGTATATAAGATTTATTATTTACAATTAATGTACATATTTTTTCATTATTTTCATCAATAGATACAATTTTACCATTTACACTTGCTTTATTATTGTCAATAGGTAATTGTATTTTACCATTATCTAAAACAACAATTTTACTTTCAGGTATGTAATCTAATTTTAAACCTAATGTATCTGCTAATTCTCTAATAGGTATAAATTTATTATTTTCATATAATAATTCACCTTCATTAATTTTTAATTCTTTACCATTTACTAAAATATTAGGTATATTATTTGATACTAGAACATTTGACTTTTCTCTAACTAAGTTAGTTTTATTTGCTTGTATTTTTAAAGCATCTGTAATATTTACATCATTTGCAAAAACACTTGTACCAGCTGTAAAAATCATAGTTGAAGATAAGATAGTTGCAATAAATTTTTTCATAATATACTCCTCCTTTAAATTTATTACATAATAAATTTATCATATATATTGAATAAAGTCAATAGTGTTGTTTTGTATATTTTATTTGTTTTTACCTTTACTTTTAATATTTTTTTTGATAAAATTTTAATAAGTTAATATAAAAATTAAGTAAAATATCAGGAGTTTTTTATGATAAAAAATAATATTATAATTGCTTTTTCATCTAATAATATATGTAATAGTATAAGTAATATATTAAATAAAAATGGTATAGATTTTGATTATATATGTAAAACTGCTAGTAGTCTTAGAAAATGTTGCTCTTATTATGAAAATGGTATAATAATATGTTCTACAAGTTTTTTAGATGAGCCTATATATAATATAATAGAAGATTTTTATAAAGATTTTATATTTATATTAATAGGTAGTAATGACAAATTAAATTTATATAGTGGTGAAAAAGTTTATAAACTTTGTACTCCTATAAAACAAGAAGATATTATTAGTAGTTTAGATTTGGCATATTATAAAATTTCTGAAAATTTACAAAATAAAAAACATAAAATTTTAAAAGAAGCAAAAAATTTACTTATGTTAAATTATAATATATGTGAAGAACAAGCTCATAAATATATACAAAAAAAAAGTATGGATACAGGCAAAAAAAATATAGATATAGCTAAAATAATTATAAATAAGTATAAAAAATAGTGTGATATTATCACACTATTTTTGTACTTAAGGAAGTACTCTCCTTGCACCATAGTAAGTTTTTAAATTATACTCTGTATTTAAATTAGATATTATAACACCTTGATTTTTACTATCAGTAGAATGTATATAATTACCGTCTGAAATATATATTCCAACATGAGATATTTCAGGAGTATCTCCAGTAACAAAGAATACTAAATCACCCGCTCTTAAATCACTTTTTTCTACTGGTACACCATTTAAATATTGGTCTTTAGATACACGATTTATATTTATACCAAAATTTTTAAACACAGCATATGTAAATCCAGAACAGTCTGTTCCTACATCAAGATTTGTACTACCATATATATAAGGTTTGCCTAAATGTGATTTTGCAAAATTAATAACATTTTCAGCATTAGCATTTTGACTTATATTAGGTATAGTAGGTGTTTGTGTATCTTCTTTATTACTAGTTATTGTTCCAAATTTAGAACTAATATAACCTGATTTACCACTATATGAAACTTTTAACCAACCACCATTGTCTTCTAATAAATTTACATAAGTTCCAGCTGGAATAACTGCTAAAACTTCAGATGATGTTGCCATATCTTTTCTAAGGTTAAGACCACTTTCTGATGTTATTTTAACATATTTTCCTGTTGAGTTATTGTTTTCTTGTATATTATCTTGTTTAGGTGGAATTTCTTGTGGTTTAGAATTTACAAGATAAGTATTTTCAATATATCCTATTTCTTCATTAAAAAATATTTGTGAAAAATTTCCCTCTTGTTTACCTATAACAACTGTTGACCCTACAGAAATAGAACCTAAACTATTACTTTTATTTGACGCTTTAGAATAAACAGGTACACTATTAGATTTTGAATTTGTAACTTTTCCAAATTTAGTAGTTATATAATTATTGTCTGTAAAAGATATTCTAAAAGCAGAATTTAAATTATCCATTTTAGAAATAGCTTCACCATTATTAGATGATATAACAGAAATATTATTTTGTTTTACAGTATTTGTATTTGTAGCTGTAACAACGTTTGTAGCATAAACAGGCATACTATTAACTAATAATGTAAAAGTTATTATAGAACTTTTAGTTATTTTATTAAACTTCAAAAGACCTTCCTCCTTAGTATATTTTTATAGTTAAATTTAAAATCATTATATAATAAAATATACATTTTTGTCAATTTTATATAGAACTTTTAATAGCGTTAATAATCTTTCATATGTATTAATTAGGTTTATTATAAAAGTCATAAAAAAAGCCACCTAATAGGTGGTATATATAAAACCCGTGCATCTATCATCGACAGACACTTCCTAGCGTTACCTATATAGTTAGCTCAGACCCAGCACCCTTACGGCACATAGAAAATCTTGCTTAGTGCTGCTTCCGTCAAGACCTGACACGGTTCACAAGCATCTATTGCGTAAGACTAGGCCGTCAACACCACTTGTATAGGGCAGACCTAAAAAGAGAAAGCCTCAAATAGACATCATTCCTACTATAGCGGATTGTAGGTTACAAGGCACCGCTACCTCCCCAACTAGCACGAGAAACTTTAAAACATAATAATATAAATATATTATATATGTTATAGTTTCATTTGTCAATGTTAAAATTTATACATTTTTAAACAATATCTTTATTTTTATTTCTTAAATTTTTAAAAAATTTCTTCATTAAATTACTACATTCATCTAATAATATACCATCTATTATTTTAACTTTATGGTTAAATTTGTCATTGTCTAATAAATTTAATATAGAACCACAACAACCAGCTTTTTTATTTTTAGCTCCAAAAACAACTGTATCAATTCTAGATTGTAAAATAGCACCAGCACACATAGGACAAGGTTCTACAGTTACAAACAAAGTACAATTTTCTAATCTCCAATCACCTATAACATTACAAGCATTATTTATAGCAATTATTTCTGCATGTTTTAGTGAATTTTTTTTACTATTTCTTTGATTATATCCATAAGATATAATTTCATTATTATATACTATAATACAACCAATAGGAACTTCATCTATTTCATATGCTTTCAATGCTTGATTATATGCTTCTTTCATAAAAAATTCGTAATTCATAAAAAATTCCTTTCTATAATTAATAGTTAATAAAAAAGCAAGGTTATACCTTGCTTAAATTAAATATATAATTAGATTTTTACATAAAGTTATTTCAAGAAATATTTATTCTTGATTAAAAACTATAATATGTGTTTTATATATAAATTTTGTTCTTGAGATAAGTCAATAAATTCTTCATTTACTTTTACTATAGGTTTAGATAAATAAAATTGATTTATAAAAACTACTTCAGCTTTTCTATTATCAGATAATATAGCATAGCTACCAACATAAGTGTATACAATATTTTGTAAAAAAGCAAGAAGTAATTGAGTATCTAAAAGGTCATAACTATTTTGTTCAAAGTTTCTAATAACTTCAAAAGGACATATTTTATTTCTATAAACTCTATCAGCTGTCATTGCTTCATAAATATCACATATAGCAACAATTTTTGCAGTTCTTGCAATTCTATCTTCTGTAAGACCAAGAGGATAACCAGAACCATCTATTTTTTCGTGGTGCATTAAAACACCTAATTTTATTTCTTCAGGTATTTTTAAATCTTTAATTAATTCATATCCTATAGATGCATGTTTTTTTATATAATCATATTCTAATTCTGTAAGTTTACCAGGTTTATTTATTACACTTTCATCTATTTGAGTTTTGCCAACATCATGCAATATACCAGCAACAGTAAGATTTTTTAGCTCATCACCTTCATAGCCTAGCCATAGACCAAAAAGATTACAAATAAGACCAACATTTAAACAATGAGCATAAGTGTGTAAATCATGTGTTTTTAAGTGTGCTATATAAGAAAATATATCATTTTTACAGTTTACACTATCAACTATATCTAAAACCATATTGTAAAAAGCATCTATTTCAACTCCAAGTCCTTTACCAATAGCTATAAATTGATTTTCTAACCTTACAACTTTTTCATCATAAATAGATTTAAATGTTTTAAATTCTCTTCTATCTTCTATCTTTTCATATTCTAAATTTTCTAGTAATATGTTTTCATCAAAAAAGTCTTCAATATCACTTTTCTTAAAAATAGTAACAGATTTAATACCCATATTTTTTAATTTTTCATAGTTTATATCACTTAACATCGTATTTTTAGCTAAAATTATTGCACCATTATCTAAAACTACATCTTTAGCTAAAATCATATTAGGTTTTACATCTTTAATGTCTATTTTTAGTGTTTTTAAGTTAGACATAAAGGACCTCCCTCCTAAATTTTAAGTATAATAAAAATTTATATATAGTTTTAAAATTCTTATAATAGTATAACACTAAATTATAGAATTAATCAATACCTTTATAAAATTAAAATTTTACAAATTATAAAAGTTTTTTGGACAAATTTTATAAAAAATATTGTATTATAATAAATTATATTTTATTATATATAATATATTATTTTTAGGAGGTGTTTTTATAAAGTCTAATAATTTTATAAAGAATAATAAAAAGTATTTTAAATTAGGTCTTTGTTTAGTACTAGTTGCTATAATTACTATTATATTTTACCGTTCTTCTTCTAAATTAGATATATCTATTACTATAAAAGAATCAAAAGATATTTTAGCTCCATTTATATATGGTATAGGTATAGCATATGTGTTAAATCCTAGTTTAAATTTTTTAGAAAATAAGTTGTTTTCTAAAATAAAATATTTAAATGAAAAAACAAGTTTAAAAAGAGGGTTTTCAATAGCAACTACTTACATTTTACTTTTTAGCTTTTTAATGTGGCTTATAAGTTATTTGATACCTGAAATACAAAAAAGTATAGTAGATGTTACAGAATACTTTAAAAGTTTTGATATTAAAAAATTAGATAAAATATTAAATTTTATACCTTTAGATAATGAAGCTTTAAATGAAATTTCTAAATATATAGAAGGTGTTTTGAAAAGTTTTATAGATAAATTCCCATCTTATATAAAAACAATACTTTCTAGAACCCTTAATATAGCATCAGCATTTTTTGATGTAGTTGTAGGCATAATAATTTCTATTTATATATTATTTGATAAAGAGGCAATAGGAGCAAGAAGTAAAAAAATAGTATCAGCAATTTTGTCAAAAAAAGCATCTAAAAATTTAATACAATTTTGTAAACAAGCAAATTATACATTTGAAAAATTTTTTATAGGTAAAATAATTGATTCTACAATAATAGGTATAATATTTTTTATAGGTGCAAGTTTATTAAAAGCACCTGTTGCTATGCTTTTAAGTATAATAATAGGTGTTACAAATATGATACCATTTTTTGGACCATTTATAGGTGCAGTACCAGTTGTATTTATAACATTAGCATTTGATATAGCTACACCTTTAAAAGCATTATGGATTTGTATTTTTATTCTCTTATTACAACAATTTGATGGGAATATATTAGGCCCTAAAATTTTAGGAGATTCTATAGGTGTTAAACCTATTGGAATTATATTTTCTATAATTGTTGGTGGAGCAATATTTGGACCAGCTGGTATGTTTTTTGGTGTTCCTATTTTTGCAGTTATATTTTCAACATTTAATAATTTTATAGATAGAAAATATAATAAAAAATATGGAGTTGATAATTAATGAAATATCCTAAAGACTCAAATATATTTATGTTTATTTTAATAATATTTTTAATATTTATAGGTAATGGTTTAGTTAACATAATAGCACCTATTATATTAAAATTATATCCAAATGTTTCTCAAGAAGAAAAACTACTTATATTACAAGCTATTTTTGCTATTTTCTCATTTATAGCCCCTACTATTTTATATATGTTAATAAAAAGAATTAGTATAAAAGATATAATACCATTAAAGCCATTATCAATAAAAAATATTTTAATAATAATATTTATGTCTTTTGCTATACAACCAATGTTACAACTTATAGGGTCTATAACAAATATTTTTTCTAAAGATGAAATAACAGATGCAATGTATGTATTTGCTAGTGTAAGTTTACCAAAAGCTTTATTTGTAACAGCTATAATACCAGCTATAACAGAAGAATTAACTATGAGAGGTGTTATATTATCTGGTTATAAAAAAACAAGTTTATTAACTGGTGTATTAATGTCAAGTTTTTATTTTGGTATAATGCATTTTACTATAACACAATTATTTTATGCAATAGTAGCAGGGGTTATATTTGCACTTATAGTAAAAGTAACAAAATCTATATATGCAAGTGTTTTAATGCATTTTATATTTAATGGCACACAAATAACATTAGCATATTTAGTATTAAAATATTTTCCAGAAGAAGTAGAAAAGGCAACTATTTTACAAACACCAACTTTACAGGAAAATTTTATTACAATATTAATTTCTGGTATACAATTTTTATTTTCTTTACCATTTTTGTTATTAGCAATATTTTTATTTATAAA
>CALWDX010000057.1 GCA_944376805.1 uncultured Clostridia bacterium | reverse complement strand
GCCCATATATATTTTTTATATTCTTCTTTAAATAACTTAAAATTAAATGATAAGCGATTTGATATCATAACCTATTTCCTCCGTTTCTGCTATAAATATTTCTTCTAAAGAAAGTGGTAACATTTCAAAAAATATTGGTTGTAAGCTATTTAAATAACTATTTATATGTTCACCATTACCTTTTATAGTAAATACATTTAAAGACCCTCTACTCTCTGTTTTCATTATATGCAATTTATTAAATAAGTCTTCTGGTATGCCATCTTTAAAAACTATTTGCACTTTGTGTAAATCTAGTTTTAATTCTTCTAAATCTTTAGATAATACCATACCCCCTCTATGTAAAAGACCTATATTATCACATATATCTTCAAGTTCTCTAAGGTTATGAGATGCTATAATTGGTGTAAGATTTCTTTCTTCTATATCTTGTGCAAAAATACTTTTTACTGCCTGTCTAACAACTGGGTCTAAACCATCAAAAGTTTCATCACAAAATAAATAGTCCGCTCTAGAACATACACCACATATAACAGAAACTTGCTTTTTCATACCTTTAGAAAAAGTTTTTATTTTTCTTTTTTCATCTAAATTAAAAGATTTCATAAGGTTTTTATATCTATCAATATCAAAATTTTTATATACTGTTGTATAATAATTTTTCATATCTTCTGGTGTACAATTTACAAAGAAAAATTGTTCATCTGATATATAAAAAAACTTACTTTTAACATCTATATTTTCAAAAACTTCTTTATTATCAATTTTTATTGAACCACTATCTGGTTTTAATATACCAGATGCCATTCTTAAAAAAGTAGATTTTCCTGCCCCATTAGTACCTATAAGACCAAATACATTACCATTTTTTATTGTAGCTGAAACGTTATCTACAGCTAAAACTTTATCAAACTTTTTTGTTACATTTGTAGCTTGTATCATAAAAACTCTCCTTTCATTTAAACCAACTTAAAATTAAATCTTCAGATGCTCCTATATCTTTAGCTTCATCTATAAGTTTTTGAATTTCACTTTTTATATTTTCAAGTCTAACATTTATAGCATCTTTACAATCTGGTGATATAAAACTTCCCCTACCTTTAACAGAATATGTTATACCTTTACTTTCAAGGGTTGTATAAGCTCTTTGTATAGTATTAGGATTAATAGATAATTCCATAGCTAATTGTCTGACACTTGGTAATTGTTCATCTGGTTTTAATATACCTTTAATAGCCAATTTTTCTATACTATCAACTAGTTGTTCATATATTGGTTTAGGGTTTCTAAAATCTATATTAAACATAAAATTCCTCCTTTCGTATATATTGTATTAATTATCTTCATACACTTATTATAATTAATATAATTTTATTTGTCAATACCCCTTGACATAAAATAAATTTTATTATATTCTTATATATATTTATAAGTGTTTAAAAGGGACTAGTATGTATATTAGCTTTTTTCAGAGAAAAGATGTTTGGTGAAAATCTTTATTAGCCTATACAGAACCTACCCTTCTAGCTTCTATATGAAAATATAGCGTTTTTCCTAGCGTTAATAGGTTATGAGTGAATGCTTTGCATTAATAAGGGTGGTACCGCCGTTTTTGGTCCCTTTTTATTTTTTGCTAAGCCTTTTTTATTTTAAAATTTTTTGTTAAGGAGAGAAATATTATGTCTAAAGAAAAATTAGTAAAAGAAATAACATCTATGGAAGAAGATTTTGCACAATGGTATACTGATATAGTAAAAAAAGCCGATTTAATTGATTATTCTTCTGTTAGAGGTTGTATGATTTTAAGACCTTATGGTTTTGCTATATGGGAACTTATACAAAAAGAACTTGATAAAAAATTTAAAGAAACAGGACACGAAAATGTTTGTATGCCTATGTTTATACCAGAAAGTCTTTTACAAAAAGAAAAAGACCATATAGAAGGATTTGCTCCAGAAGTAGCTTGGGTTACTCATGGTGGTTCTGAAAAATTAGCTGAACGTCTTTGTGTTAGACCTACATCTGAAACTTTATTTTGTGAGCACTATGCAAATGTTGTAGAATCTTATAGGGATTTACCTATGCTTTATAATCAATGGTGTTCTGTTGTTAGATGGGAAAAAACAACAAGACCATTTTTAAGAAGTGTTGAATTTTTATGGCAAGAAGGACATACAGTACACGCAACAGAAGAAGAAGCACAAGAAGAAACTTTACGAATGTTAAATATATACGCAGATTTTTGTAAAGACTTTTTAGCTATGCCTGTTATAAAAGGACAAAAAACTGATAAAGAAAAATTTGCAGGTGCTAAATCTACTTATACAATAGAATCTTTAATGCACGATGGTAAAGCACTTCAATCTGGTACTTCTCATAATTTTGGTGATGGTTTTGCTAAAGCATTTGGTATTCAATATACTGACAAAGAAAATAAATTACAATATGCACATCAAACTTCTTGGGGTATGTCTACACGCTTAATAGGTGGGCTTATAATGGTTCATAGTGATAATAATGGACTTGTTTTACCTCCTAACATTGCACCTATTCAAATTGTTATTTTACCTATCAATATGAAAAAAGATGGTGTTATAGAAAAAGCTAATGAACTTAAAGAAAAATTATCTAAAAATTATAGAGTTAAAATTGATTTAAGTGATAAATCTGCTGGTTGGAAATATAGTGAATATGAAATGAAAGGTGTACCTTTAAGATTAGAAATAGGCCCTCGTGATATAGAAAATAATCAATGTGTTTTAGTACGCCGTGATAATAGAGAAAAAGTTTTTGTAAATTTAGATGAATTAGAAATAACTATTGAACAAATGCTTAAAACTTTACAACAAGACTTATACAATAAAGCATTAAATCATAGAAACGAAAATACATTTACTGCTACAACTTTAGAACAATTTGAAAATCAACTTAAAGAAAAACCAGGCTTTATTAAGGCTATGTGGTGTGGTGATAGAAATTGCGAAGATAAAATTAAAGAGTTAACAGGGGCTACATCTCGTTGTATACCTTTTGAACAAGAAAATATTTCTGATACTTGCATATGTTGTGGTAAACCAGCTACAAAAATGGTTTATTGGGCTAAAGCTTATTAATAAAAATGACCACCAGTTAAAACTGGTGGTTATTTTTATGCTAATGCTTTTTCCAATTTATCTATTTCACTATAGGGAAACTCTTTTAAAAGTTCTTTATATTGATATTGTGTTAAACCTTCTGTTGAAATATACATTTCTATTTTTTTATCTGTATCTGCATTAATAAAATCTTCTTTAAACCTTTGAAATTTCATTAGTTCCATTTTTTTGCCCCTTTTCTTTTTTAAATATTTCACTTAAACCCATAAATAATAAAAACCAACCAAAAATTTTTCTAAGTATTTCTCCTTTTAAATTTATAGCAATAAGAGAACCTAAAATAGCACCTACTATACCAAATATTATTATTTTAAAAAGACCTTGTTTTTCAATATTTTTATTTTTATTGTGTATAAAAATAGCTATAATAGCAGTAGGTATAAAATATAATAAATTAATATTTTGTGCTACTTTTTGTTCAAAATCAAAAAATAGTGTAAGAGCAGGTATTAATATAACACCTCCACCTATACCCATACCACTAATAACACCAGATATTAAACCAACTAAAAATAACCATATTATCATAAAATAAGTCTCCAAGCACCTAAAAGCATAAATATACCAAATATTTTATGAAGCCATTTAGCTGGTATTTTTTTTAAATATTTAGCACCTATAAAGCCTCCTAATATACCACCTAAAGAAACTACTATAACTTGTTTAATATCTATATCTATACCATTAAAATATATAAAAATACTTACTATTGATAAAGGTAAAATAATAGCTATTGTTGTAGAATGTGCTTTATGTTCTTCCATTTTTAAAAATCTTTCTAAACTTGGTACTAGTATACTACCACCACCAGAACCAAAAAGACCATTAAAAAATCCTGCTATCAATCCTATTAGAGAAACAAAAAATTTTTATTCAAGCCATCACCACCTTAATTATATTGTTGACTTAAATAAAAATTTTTATGCTTACTTTTTATTTTGTTTTTCTATTTTTTCATATTCTTTACAACAAGATTGAAAAAAACATATAGGACAATTAGGATTTCTAGCTTTACATATTGCTCTACCATGTGCTATAACTTGCGTATTATACCTTATCCAATGGTCTTTGGGCAATATTTTCATTAATTCAAATTCAATCTTTACTGGGTCATCATTTTTAACAAGTCCAAGTTTTTTAGATATACGCTTAACATGTGTATCTACTACTACACTAGGTAAATTAAAAATATGACTTCTAACAACATTAGCTGTTTTTCTTCCAACTCCTGCTAAACTTGTTAAATCTTCTATACTTGAAGGTACTTCACCATTATATACTTCTAAAAGTCTTCTTGCAGTTAATATTATATTTTTTGCTTTATTATGATAAAATCCTGTAGGTTTTACATCTTGTTCCATTTCTAATAAATCTGCTGATGCAAAACTTTCTAATGTAGGATATTTTTTAAAAAGTGTTTCTGTTACAATATTAACTCTATCATCTGTACATTGTGCACTAAGCATAGTTGCTATTAAAAGTTCATAAGGTTTAGTATGATTTAAATAACATTTGTCTTCTGTTTTATAATGTTCATCTAAAAGCCTTGTAACTTCTTTAACTCTTTCACTAAGCCTCATAAAAATTACCTCTTTCTAAAAAGTGATATTTAACTTTATATATTAAATCATTTTTTGTATAATAATCAAATAATATATAAGTTTCTTTTTTGTCTATAATATTAAAATTGCTATTTATTATATTTTCTATATCAATATTAAATTTTTCAAAATAACACATTCTACTAAGTTGTTTAGCATCATAATTATTTAAATGTGGTATATATTTTTCTATATTTTCTTTATTATTATAAAATAATCTTTCTTTTTCTTTAAAATTACTATTATAATCAGTATTTATCCAAGTTGGTAAACTTTTAATATTATCATTTAATAGTATATCAAATTTTACTATTTCATTTAAAATATTTTTATCTATATTATCAATATTATTTAAAAATGTATATATAACTTCATATAATTTCATTTTACTAGGACTAACATTATTATAGTTATTTTCTTCCCAATAAATAGCTAAATTTTCAAAAAAATCAAAAGATGAATTAAAAAACTTTATACCATATTTTATAGTATTAATAGCTTTATCTGAATTATAATAAGTTTCTACCATTTCTTCAATACTTTTAAGCATATTCATTTTATCATAGTTTATAAGACTTGTATAAAGTACTTCATAAGGAGCTTTTTCTTTATAAACTATACCATATTTATTAGCATTTATTCTAAGCCCTGAACCTTTTAAAAGTTTTAAAAAGCCAAGCTGAAACTGTTCTGGATATACATTAAAAACATCATTAAAAGAATTTTTAAATATTTCATAATCTTCAAAAGGTAATCCTGCTATTAAATCTAAATGTTGGTGTATATTTTTCAATTCTTTTATTTTATTAACTTTATCAAAAAGTTTTTGTAAATTTGTTTTTCTTTTTATTTCATCTAAAGTAGCATCATTAGTAGATTGAACACCTATTTCAAATTGAAATAGTCCAAGTCTTGCCCTTTTTAAAGTTTCTAACATTTCATCATCTACTATATCTGCTGATATTTCAAAATGAAAATTTGTAATGCCATTATCATTATCAATTAAATAATTCCATATCATAAGAGCAAACTTTTTATTGCAGTTAAAAGTTCTATCTACAAATTTTACTTGTTTTACATTATTTTTTAAGAAAAAGTTTAAATCTTGTTTCACTCTTTCTTCACTTAAAAATCTAAGTCCTTTTTCTAATGAAGATAAACAATATTGACAACTATAAGGACAACCTCTAGATGCTTCATAATATAATATTTTGTGTTCTGTACCTTCTAAACCATCTTTATATACAAAAGGTATTTCATCTAAACATAATAACTCTCTATCTTTTGTTACAATAATATTGTTATCTAATTTAAAAGCAATACCATCTATATTTTTAAAAGAACTATCTATACATTTTTTATTATTAAAATTGTCAACTAATTCTTTTACTGTTTTTTCTCCTTCACCTATACAAACTATATCTACACCTTTTTCAAAAATATATTCATATTCATAGCTAACTTCTGGACCACCTACAAATATTTTTATATTAGGTAAAAGTTTTTTTATAGTAGAAATTAAATCTAAAACTAAATTTATATTCCATATATAGCAAGAAAAACCTAAAAAATCAGGTTTTTCTGCATATATTTCATTTATAATGGTATCTTCATTATTATTTATAGTAAATTCTTTTACATTAATATTTGTATTATTTTGTTTACAATATACATCTATGCTTCTTACTGCTAATGATGTATGTATATATTTAGCATTTATAGCTACTAATAAAGTTTTTATTTTAATCACTCCTTATTTTTTATTTGCATTAGAATATTTAGTACCATTTTTCATTTCTATACCCTTATATTCAAAAAGTTCATCTATTGTAACAAATTGATAACCTTGTTCTATAAGTTTTGGTATAATAGTTTCACAAGCTTGTGCTGTGCTTTCATATAAATCGTGCATTAATATAATATCACCATCTTTTACTTTACCTATTACTTGTTGTTCAACAGATTTTGCATTTCTACTTTTCCAATCTCTTGTATCAACATTCCACATAATAATAGGATAATTTATAGCACTTTTAACATTGTCATTAGTAGCTCCATAAGGAACTCTTACAATACTTGCTTCTTTACCTATTGCTTTTTTTAATTTATTATTTATAATATCAACTTCAGATTTTATTTGTTCTTTAGAAATTTTAGTTAAATCTTTATGATTAGCTGTGTGATTTCCTATTTGATTTCCTAAACTATCCATTCTTTTTAAAGTTTCAATATCTTTTTCTATTCTTCTTGAAACAACAAAAAATGTAGCAACTGAATTATTTTTTTCTAAAATATCCAATATTTTATTTGTTGTAGCACTATTAGGACCATCATCAAAAGTTAAGGCTATCATAGGTTTATTTTTATCAATTTTTCTTTTATTGTTTATGTTACTATTATTACTTGTTGTTTCTTCTGTAACAGTTTCCTTTTCTGTAGTTTGTTGTGTTTCTGTAACTTTAGTTGTTTGTTGTAAAGTTGTTGTTTCTTTTGTAGTAGTTTCTATAATAGTTGTACTTTCTGTAGTAGCCTCTGTAGTAATTATAGTTGTTGTTTGTAAATATTCTTTGTTAATATATCCCAATATATTTTCAACAGGCATTTTTATACTTATTTCTTCTTGTTTTTTATAATCATAGAAAAATATTTCAGCAAAATCACTTTTTATAAATAATTTTCTATAAACTTCTTTATCTGGTTTTATGTCATTATAGTTTTCACTTTGTTTAGTTATATTAATACCATAATTATTTAAAAAGTAATTTTTTGCACTTAAATAAAATAAATCTTCATAATCTTTATTTAAAATATTTTCAATATTTACAAATTGTTCTTTTTTTATATCTAAAATATATGTTTCAAAAAATTTAACTGGATTAGGATATGTATTATAATTTCTTTCTACATTAAATTTTATAAATAAAAGACTATCATTTAGTATATACATATCTGTATCTAAATTAAAAATAAATTTTTCTTCAGCTATAACAGGTTCATATTGAGAAAACTCATTTTTAAAATCATTTGCTAATTCAGATATATGAGAGTTTACTTTTTGTTCAATATTTTTATTATTAAATATTGGATATTTTATTTTATAAACAAGAGGTTTATCATGTTTTTCTAATTGTTTGTATTCAAAGATAAGTTTTTGATGTAATTTTTCTTGTTTTACCTCAACTTGATTTTTAACTTTTTCTTTATTTAAAGCTTGTTTTTTAGAATTTTTTAAAATTTTCTTTATAGTATTATTTTCTTTTTTAGGTTCTTCTTTTTTATCTTCTACAACAGGTTCACTATCTTCACTTTCATCATTATTAACATTATTATATAAATTAGGTTTATTATCTATATTTATATTAGCTTCTAAAAAGGTTTGTTCACTATTTTTATTTACATCACCAACAGATGTAATAGGGATAATATATATAATACCTATTATTACAATTATAAAAGCAAAAAATCTAATTTCTTTCATACTCTCTACCTCTAATCTTATTTTCAGTCAATTTATTTAATTATTTCTAATTATAACACATATTCTTTCATTTTTCTATTAATTTTTACATAAAATTATTTAATAATTGGTATTTTTATAATAAATTCACTTCCAAACCCTTCAGTACTTTTAACTTTAATTTTACCATTATAATATTTTACAATATGTTTAACAATAGAAAGACCTAATCCAGTACCACCTAAAGCCTTACTTCTACCTTTTTCAACACGATAAAATCTTTCAAAAATTCTATTTCTATCTACAAGAGGAATTCCTATTCCAGAATCTTTTATCAAAATATTAATATTTTTTTCATCTTTATAACAATTTATTTCTACATATCCATTAGTTTTATTATATTTTATTGCATTAACAACAAGATTATTAAAAAGTTGATGTATCTTTTTATAATCAGCAAACATTGTTATATCTTCACACTTATTTATAATATTAATATTTTGTTCTATACACATAGGTTTAGTTGAGTTAATTATTTCATCTACAATTGTTTTAATTTTTATATCAGATTTATTTATTTCTATTTCTTTATTTTCTAATTTAGATATAGTTAATATATTATTAATAAGATTTGTTATATTACTACTTTCTTTTTGTATTATTTTTAAAAATTCTTTCTCTTGTTCTTTAGATATAGCAAAATCATTATATAAAAGTTCTGCATAACCTTGTATAGAAGTTATAGGTGTTTTTAATTCATGAGAAACATTAGAAAAAAATTCTTGTTTTAATTTTTCACTTTCTCGTTCAGCTGTAACATCTATTATAAGCATTATTATACCACCTATACCATTTTCAAATATACCTTTCTGTATTTTACTAATATGAATACTATATGTTTTATTATCTTCTGTTTTTATATCGAAAATACTTTTTTGATTAGTGGATAATGCTTTATCAATATTTTCTAGTAATTTTATATTTTGTGTATAATATAAAATATTTTCACCTAAATTATTTTTATCATAATTTAATATTTTTTTTGCCATCTTATTTATTGCAAAAACATTTTTATTTTTATCAAATAAAACAAAGCCTTCTGTCATATTATCTAATATATAATCAATTTTATTTTTTTCTATTTTTAACATATCACCTATATTTTGTAAATCATTTTGTATATTTATAATTTCTTTACATATACAATTAATTTCTTCAAATTTATAGTTTTTAAAAGCAATATGTTTATTTTTATTTTTTAGTTTTGGTATTTCTTTAGATATTTCTTCTAAAGGTAAAATTATATTTTTATATAAATATTTTTTTAATAATATATATAGTATAATAGCTATTAATAATATTATAAAAATACAAGTTAAACCATTTCTTATTAAAATTTGTGAAAGATTAAAATTTTTATATAATAATATAATATTTTTATCATATTCTTTTACATAATATAAAACTTTATTATCATATGATAAACTTTCTTTTTTATTTTTTACTATATTTGAATATTTTTCAAAAATTTCAGTATTATCTTTATTTATGACTTTTCTTTTTAAATTAAATTTATTTAATATATTATTTATTTCATTCCCCAAATTATTTTCTTGTAAATTTTCAATTATATTTAATATTGATATTATAGTTTTTTCTTCATTTTTCATTAAGTCAGCTATATTAAAAGATATTAATGTTATAGTTGATAAAATTAATATTAATAATGTTATAATTATATATACTTTAACAATAAATTTTTTCAAATTATATCACCTATTTTTCACTTATTTTATATCCTATGCCTCTTACAGTTTTAATATAATCTTCAGCATTTAAAAGTTTTTTTCTAATTGTTTTTATGTGTATATCAACTGTTCTAGTTTCTCCTAAATAATCATATCCCCATACATTATTTAATATTTCTTCTCTTGATAAAGGCTTATTTTTATTTTTTATAAGATAATTTAAAAGTTCATATTCTTTAAAAGTTAATTCTACTAAATTATTTTCTACAAAAACTTCTCTTAATAATTTATTAATTTTTATAATACCCAATTCTATTATTTCTGTTTCTTCTTTTATATCTGGTTTAAATTGTTCCATTTTTCTAAATTGTACTCTTATTCTAGCCATTACCTCCATAACACTAAATGGTTTTGTTATATAGTCATCTGCACCACTATCTAAGCCTTTTATTTTATCTAATTCACTATCTTTAGCTGTAAGCATCATAATAGGTATTTTTTTAAACATATTATTTTTTCTTATAATAGAAACAAATTCTATACCATCCATACTTGGTAACATAATATCACATAATATTAAATCTGGATTTTTTTTATTTAACATTTTTATAGCATCTTCACCATTTTCAAATAATAAAACATTATAGCCATAAGTTTTTAAAGCAATTTCTAAAAGTTCTGCTATATTTCTATCATCTTCTATTACATATATACAATAAGACATATTTTTACCTCTTTTTTTAATTTTCTATAAATTTTTTATTATATTTTATCATTATATTTAAAAATATACAATCAAATTTTTGTAAAGAAAAAAAGTATACTTAACTATTAAAGTTAAATACACTTTTATATGTAAATTATTTTTTATCTTTACTAGCAACAAATAAATATGGTACTGTTAAAAATATAGCTCCACCTATTAAGTTACCAATAGTAGCCAAAGATATATTATATAAAATGCCACTTAAAGCTATATCTGAATTAGGGCTTATTAAACCAATAACTAATAAACTCATATTTGCAACACTATGTTCAAAACTAGAAGTTACAAAGGCAATTATACACCAAAAAATCATTATAAGTTTACCACTTTCTGTTTTACATCTATAACCACACCAAGTAGCAAGACAAACAAGAATATTACACATAATAGCTCTTGAAATAATTTCAATAGGTGCAAGATTTATTTTAGAATTAGCTGTATAAACAAAAAATTCTGATAAGTAATCTGTCTTTAAAAATCCACCTAAATAAAATAATAAAACTACTATTAAAGAACCAACTATATTACCTAAATAACACATAACCCATAATTTTATTGCATCTGCCCAAGTTATAGTTTTTTTAGTAGCTCCAACAGCCATAACAAAATTGTTACCTGTAAAAAGTTCAGCACCTGCCATAGCACATAAACTTAAAGCAACACTAAAACATATACCAACAATTAATTTATAACCTGAAAACTCCTGCATCATAGCTCCTACACTAAAAGCAAACACAACTCCAAGTGCAACATAAATACCTGCAAGAATAGCAGCAAAAAAATACCCTATTGTATTGTTTTTTAATAGAGATACTTTTTTATATGCTGATTTTGAAACTTCTTCTATTTCTTCTCTAAACATAATTTTATCCCTTTCTTAAAATAAAACATTTTTTTAAAACTTTTATAAGTTTACCATATTTCATTGTTAAAATCAATAAATACAATATATTTATTTGTTATATAATTTATAAAATTTACTTATATTAGTTTTTTAAACAAACAAAAGGCTAAAGATAATACTTTAGCCTAATTTTAAAATTATTATTGTACTGGTGTTGCATTTTTATCTTTTAATACAACGTCATGAGCTCCACCTTCAATAATACTTGTAGATGAAACTAATGTTATTTTAGCTTTTTGTTGTAATTCTTCTATTGATAATGCACCACAGTTACACATAGTATGTTTCACTTTACTAAGAGTTAAAGCAAGGTTGTCTTTAAGTTTACCAGCATATGGTACATAAGAGTCTACACCTTCTTCAAAAGAAAGTTTACTTTCTCCACCCATATCATATCTTTGCCAGTTTCTAGCACGAGCAGAACCTTCGCCCCAATATTCTTTCATATAATTACCATTAACAATAACTTTATTTGTAGGGCTTTCTTCAAATCTTGAGAAATATCTACCTAACATACAGAAATCACAACCCATAGCAAGAGCTAAAGTAATATGATAATCTTGTACTATACCACCATCAGAACAAATAGGAATATATACACCTGTTTCTTTAAAATATTCGTCTCTAGCTTTAGCAACTTCTATAACAGATGTAGCTTGTCCTCTACCAATACCTTTTTGTTCTCTAGTAATACATATTGAACCGCCACCAATACCAATTTTAATAAAGTCAGCACCTGCTTCAGCTAAAAATCTAAAGCCTTCTCTATCTACAACATTACCTGCACCAACTTTAACAGTATCACCATATTTTTCTCTAATCCAATTAATAGTAATTCTTTGCCATTCACTAAAACCTTCAGATGAATCTATACATAATACATCTGCACCTGCTTCAACTAAAGCTGGAACACGTTCAGCATAATCCCTAGTATTAATACCAGCACCTACTATATAACTTTTATTGTTATCTAATAACTCAAGTGGGTTTTCTTTATGTGAATGATAGTCTTTTCTAAATACAAAAGCTACTAATCTTTGTTCTTTATTAACAATAGGTAAAGAATTTACTTTTTTATCCCAAATAATATCATTAGCTTCTTTTAAAGTAGTAGTTTCATCAGCATAAATCATATTTTCAATAGGTGTCATAAATTCTCTAACTTTTGTAGATTTATCCATACGACTAACTCTATAATCCCTACTTGTTACAATACCTAAAAGTTTGCCTGTAGCAGTACCATCATCTGTTACAGCAACAGTAGAATGTCCTGTTTTTTCTTTAAGTTTTAATATATCTTCTAAAGTATCATCTGGTTTAATATTTGATGTACTAGGAACAAAACCAGCTTTATGGGATTTAACACGTCTTACCATATCAGCTTGGTCTTTAACACTTTGTGAGCCATATATAAAAGATATACCACCCTCTTTAGCAAGTGCTATTGCCATTTTATCATCAGATACAGCTTGCATAATAGCAGATACTAAAGGTATATTCATTGTTAAACTTGGTTCTTCTTCACCTTTTCTATATTTTACAACAGGTGTTTTCAAACTTGCATTATCTGGTATACATTCTGTTGAAGAATACCCAGGTACTAATAAATATTCACTAAAAGTTCTTGAAGGTTCATCATAATAAAAAGCCATTTTCTTTTATCTCCTTAAAATATTTTTTAAAATTATACTAACTTTTTATAAAAAAGGCAATATTTTTTTTAACTTTTTTAAATTTTATGAAAATACTATATTTTTTTAAAATTTATTGTCTTTTTTTGTAAGTTTTTTATAATAAATTGTTTATATAATCATTAAGGTAAAATATGTCCTGCAGAAATATATAATTTATACCATTCTTCTCTAGTTAAAGTTATATTAGTCGCTTCACATATAGCCTCTAATCTATCTACATTAGTTGTCCCTACAATAACTTGCATATTAGCTGGATGTCTTAATATCCAAGCAGTAGCTATTGCCATATTTGAAACATTGTATTTTTTAGCTAAATCATCTATAACTTCATTAAGTTCTTTATATTTTTCACTATTTAAAAATACACCCTCAAAAAATCCATATTGAAAAGGCGACCAAGCTTGTATAGTAATATTATTAAGTCTACAATAGTCTAATATACTACCATCTCTATTTATAGCACCATCTGTTGCCATATTAACTTCAAGACCTGCACTTATCATACTAGAGTGTGGTATACTAAATTGTAATTGATTTGCTACTATATCTTGTTTTAAATATTTTTTTAAAAGTTCTATTTGCATAGAGTTTTGATTAGATACACCAAAAGCTTTTACTTTACCTTGTTTATATAAAGTATCAAATGCTTCACTAACTTCTTCAGGTTCTACAAGTGTATCTGGTCTATGTAATAATAAAACATCTAAATAATCTGTATCAAGTCTTTTTAAAATTCCATCAACAGAATTTAAAATATGCTCTTTAGAAAAATCAAACATTTTTCCAGGTACAATACCACATTTAGACTGAATAATTATATCCTCTCTTTTTATAGATGAATTTTTTAATATTCTTCCAAATATTTCTTCACATTCACCTTTACCATATATATCTGCGTGGTCAAAAAAGTTTATACCTAAATCAAAAGCCTTTTCAACTAACTTTTGTGCTTGTGTTTCTTCTAAACCATTTATTCTCATACAACCTAAAGATATAGCAGAAACATTAATATTACTACTTCCTAAATTCATAAAAAAGCCCCCTTTTATCTATATAGTAATTTATTATTATAATTATAATATCTATTTTAAAGTAATTCAATATATTTTTATAATTTATTAGTAAAAAAGGTATGATAAATATAAGTTTATCACACCTTAATACTAAATAATTAATTAAAATTCTAATCTTTCACTTATATAATTTAATAATTCATCAATTTTAATACGTTCTTGTTCCATACTATCCCTATGACGAATAGTTACACAACCATCTTCTAAGCTGTCAAAATCATAAGTAACACAGAAAGGTGTGCCTATTTCATCTTGTCTTCTATATCTTTTACCTATACTACCAGTATCATCATATTCACAGTTAAAATGTTTACTTAAGTTATGATAAATTTTTAATGCTTCATCATTCAATTTTTTAGATAATGGTAATATACCAACTTTTATAGGTGCAATAGCTGGGTGGAAACGTAAAACAGTTCTAATATCTTCTTTACCTTTATCATCTGTAAGAGTTTCTTCATCATATGCTTCACACAAAAATGCAAGTGTAACTCTATCAGCTCCTAAAGAAGGCTCTATACAATAAGGAACATATTTTTCATTAGTTGTAGGGTCAAAATATTCTAATGTTTCTCCACTATGTTCACTATGTTGTTTAAGGTCAAAATCTGTTCTTGAAGCAATTCCCCAAAGTTCACCTTTACCAAATGGGAATTTGTATTCAATATCTGTTGTAGCATTACTATAATGAGAAAGTTCTTCTTGGTCGTGGTCTCTAAACCAAACATTTTCTTCACTAATATTAAGTGATTTTAACCAATTCATACAATAGTCTTTCCAATAGTTAAACCATTCCATTTCTGTACCTGGTTTGCAGAAAAATTCGAGTTCCATTTGTTCAAATTCTCTTGTTCTAAATGTAAAATTACCTGGTGTAATTTCATTTCTAAAAGATTTACCTATTTGTCCTATACCAAAAGGTATTTTTTTTCTAGTAGTTCTTTGAACATTTTTAAAATTTACAAATATACCTTGAGCAGTTTCTGGTCTAAGATAAACAACATTTTTACTATCTTCTGTAACACCTGCGTGAGTTTTAAACATAAGATTAAATTCTCTAATATCTGTAAAATTATGAGCATCACAAGTAGGACAACCTATATTATGCTCATTTATAAAATCTTTCATTTGTTGGTGGCTCATACTATCAGGGTTACCACTAATATTATTTTGTGCCATATAATCTTCAATTATTTTATCTGCTCTAAAACGTTCGTGACACTCTTTACAGTCCATTAAAGGGTCACTAAATCCTCCAACATGTCCAGAAGCAACCCAAACTTGAGGGTTCATAAGTATAGCACAGTCTACACCTACATTATATTCACTTTCTTGTATAAACTTTCTCCACCAAGCTTTTTTAACATTATTTTTAAGTTCAACACCTAAAGGTCCATAATCCCAAGTATTAGCAAGTCCACCATATATTTCAGAACCAGCATATACAAAACCTCTTGATTTAGCAAGTGCAACTATTTTTTCCATATTTTTTTCCATATTTACCTCCAAAACCTAAAATATTGTAAATATATGTTTATTTTTTATTATCAATTGTAGCTTGTACAAAATCTCTAAATAATTGATGCGGTCTATTTGGTCTAGATTTTAATTCTGGGTGGAATTGAGCACCAACAAACCAAGGGTGTAACTCTTTTTTAAGCTCTACTATTTCAACTAATTTTTCATCTGGAGAAACACCAGCTATAACAAGCCCTTTTTCTATCATAGCATTTCTATATTCATTATTAAATTCATATCTATGTCTATGTCTTTCATAAATAAGTTCTTCTTTATAGGCATCAAAAGATAATGTATCTTTAGATAATTTACAAGGATAAGCACCAAGACGCATTGTACCACCAAGACCATCTATATCTTTTTGCTCTGGCATTAAATCTATAACTGGGGCAGATGTATTATGGTCTATTTCTGAAGTATGAGCATCTTTAAGCCCTAAAACATTTCTTGCAAATTCTATAACTGTACATTGCATACCAAGACAAATACCTAAGAAAGGAATTTTATTTTCTCTAGCATATTTTATAGCCATTATTTTACCTTCAACGCCACGCTCCCCAAAACCACCTGGCACAAGTATGGCATCAACATCTGATAATAATTCTATATTATTATTATTTTCTAATTCTTCAGCATTTATCCACTTAATTTTTACATTTGTACCTGTATGTATACCAGCGTGATTTAAAGACTCTACAATAGAAATATAAGCATCATGAAGTTCTACATATTTACCTACTAAACCAACTGTAACAGTATCTTTAAGATTTTTTTGTTTTTCTACAACATCACACCAATCTGATAAATCTGGTTCTTTATTTTCTATTGATAATTTTTTACAAACAATATTAGCAAGATTTTCTTCTTCTAAAAGAAGTGGTACTTCATATAAAGAATTACAATCTATATTTTGTATAACACAATCTTTATCTACATTACAAAATAGTGCTAATTTTTCTTTAGCCTCTTTACTTATTTCATTTTCTGTTCTACATACAATAATATCTGGTTGTATACCAATAGATAATAATTGTTTAACAGAATGTTGAGTCGGTTTTGTTTTCATTTCACCCGATTTAGCTAAATAAGGTATTAATGTTACATGTATATATAAAACATTATCTTTAGAAACTTCATGTGAAACTTGTCTAATAGCTTCTAAAAATGGTTCGCTTTCTATATCACCAACAGTACCACCTATTTCAGTTATAACTATATCCGATTGAGTTGTTTTACCTGCTCTATAAACTCTCTCTTTTATTTCATTTGTAATATGTGGTATAACTTGAACAGTTGCTCCTAAATATTCTCCTTTTCTTTCTTTGTTTAATACAGACCAGTATATTTTTCCTGTAGTAATATTATTATTAACTGTAAGATTTTCATCAATAAATCTTTCATAATGCCCTATATCTAAATCTGTTTCTGCTCCATCATCTGTAACAAAAACTTCACCATGTTGATAAGGACTCATAGTACCTGGGTCTATATTTATATATGGGTCAAATTTTTGTATGGTAACTTTGTAACCTCTTGCTTTTAAAAGTCTTCCTAAAGAAGCAGCAGTAATACCTTTACCTAAACCAGAAACAACTCCACCTGTAACAAAAATATACTTTGTATCCATATTTTCACCTCTATTTTAAATTTTTTCTTAATTTTATCATAACTTATTAATTATATTACTATAAATATTAGATGTCAATATATGTAGTAAATTATATTTTTTGAAAGGTTGTAGGCAAATACCTACAACCTAAAATTATTTAATATTAATTTTATAATTAATCTGCAAAATTAACTATATTTTCTGTATAATCTACTTGCATATCATATCTCATATAATTTATTAATCTATTAATAATAGCAGCAGCTTCTGCATTATTTATAAATAATTTTGGATGGAATTTTCCATCAGCATCACCAGATATTATACCAATTCTGTTAGCAGCATAAAGTTCTCTTTTTGCCCAACTTGCTATATCTGAATCATCTACAAAAGGTGTAATAGGTGTAGGGTCAAGTCCTAAGTGTTCAAGCCCTAAAGCTCTAAGTAAAAGAACAATCGCTTCTTGTCTTTCTATAGGCTCATTTATACCAAATTTACCATTTAATTGACCAGATGTAAGTCCTGCTTTATAAGCTGCCATAATATATTTATATTCTGGATTTTCTGGTAAAACATCTGAAAATACAACTTCAACAGGTGCTTTTTTATTGTTAGGTTTTGTATTATCTTCTATTGGTAATTTTACAGCCTTTACAAGCATTTCTACAAATTTACCTCTTGTTATTGATTGATTAGGTTTATAAAATTTAGGGTCACCTGTTAAAACTTGCATACTAAACATTTTTTTAATATCTTCTTCAGCAAAATGTCCTTTTAAATAACTTAAATCTGGTGCTACAAGTTGTTCAAAAGTATTAAAACTAGGAATAGAAACATTTCCACTTGCTGGAGTTGTATAAGTTAATTGTGGTGGTATAACATACACATTATAATTTAAACCACTTTTGTTTTGCATTACTTCTTTATAATTTCCTTCAAAACTAATAGCAGTAGGTTCATTTTTAGAATATTCTAAAGTTTTGTTAACAGATACACTAGGTCTTACTTGATATTCCATTTGCCAATCTTTAGTAGATATAGTACAATTTAATTTTTGACTTTCTGTTGAAGACCAAGCACTACTATAACCATATATAACACCACTTATTTCTTGAGTTATTTTTTCTTCACCTGCTGTATATACAGCTCTATGAGAAACATCACCTTTATAATAAGTTACACCTGGTGTTTTATCTTCTATTATACTTATAGAAGATTTTGATTCTTTTTCATCTATTGTATAAGTTTTTCCATCTATTGTTATAGTTTCAGTCCATTTAGAAACTTCATAATCTTTTATAGTTTGATTTTCTTCTTGTCTATAATTAACATTATAGTCCATATTTCTAGCAATAGTCATATCTGGTGGTGTTGTATCACCATTTTCCACTTTATAAGACACTTTATAAGTACCTTTATCAGATAAATTTGTAGCTTTAGAATCTATTGTTATATTTCCATTGTATTCTTTAGGTGTGCCTGTTAAAAATATAATTTCTTTATAAGTTGATTTTAACTGATTTTTTGTATTTTTATTGTTTTGTAAAAGTTGTTCTGTTGTTTTTGGTAATTTTCTACCCTCTGTTATACCTCCAAAAACACCAAAATCTAGAGGGTCTGCATAAACACTTGTTGTAAAAATAGATAAGCCTAAACCTAAGGCTAGTGCTCTATTTAAAAATTTCATTTTTATTCCTCCATAATTATTTATATATAGCTATTGATAATTATCAATAGCTATATATAAAACTGAAATTTAATTTTCTACAAAAATAATTCTTGCATCTACACTTATACCACTTTCTACTTTCTCTGGTAATTTTTCTGTCATAACTTTTAATTTATCATTTTTCTGTATACTATTTACAGAAGTTACTTGATTATTTTTAATAACAATAGTATTAGGTGTAGCTTTAACATTTATTGATGGGTCTTTAACACTTACACTATCCCAAGTTTTATTGTCTTTCATATATTTACCATCTCTAAGTTTTATTTCTTCTCCACCTTCATAAACAGTACCAGAAACAAATTTAGTAGGATATGGTGCATCTATAATATGAGTAGCTTTATCACCATTAAATATAATAGTAAATGCTTTATCTATACTTGAATTTTCTGTATATCCTATAAATTCACTAATATTTTTAATACCATCTTCAGTAATATAAAGAGTTCTTTCATCTATTGTGAATTTTCTTTCTACTGGGCTATATTGCCATTTATCATTAATTAATTGGCTCATAGATTGAACAATAAACCATTTATTATCTTCTATTTGTTTTATTCTAGCTCTAGCTATTGATACAGAACTTGTATTAGGTGCTTCATAAATATCAACAATACCAGCTTTACCATCACCATTTAAAGAAATTCTAACATAGTCATTAACACTAATATTAGTATTATCTACAAGTCTACCATTTTTTCTTACAATAGTACCAGCATCTGTTGATATAGTACCATTACCAGCAGTTGTAAATCCTCCTACACCATCTACAGATGTTACAATATCTGGGCTTAATGGTTCATCTCTACCTGTTCTGAAAGTTATTTTTGCAATAGTATTTCCAGAATAACCATTTTCTAATGCTACATAAGCTTCACCATCAGCTCTTTTTAATTTAGATTTAACAAAATCTTGAGAAACTCTATTTCCATTATAATAATACATAATATCTTTATTAGATGTATTAAGTTTTCTTATTTGTTGGTAATTTTCCCAACCACTTTTAGCAAGTGTATAAGAATGTTGTAAAGCTAATGTTTTTTGTATAGGGTCAATAGTTCCTATTTGTCCTTTTAATATATCACCTATTAAATGTCCACTATCTTCAACTAAAACTTCTTTTACAGATTCCATAGTTTCACCTGGTGATAAAACTGCTTCATTTATAAGTAATTTTACATAATCACCTGCAACTACACTTGACAATTCTACTGGTTTACCACTTTTTGAAGTATAAACTCCATTAGGTATATCATACCAAGAAGTTTGTCCATTATCAAACTGTACTAACATTTTTATTACATCAACATCATTACTAATTTGACTAACTTTACCACTTTTCATAATATAGTTAGGTGATGCACTCATTTTTTCTATATAAGTAGGTTCATCTTTACTACTTGTTATAAAAACTACATCTCCTGCTTCTATTTCATCAATAGTAGTATCTCTAGGGTCATATTCAAAGTGTGGAAATATTTGGTCTAAATAACCAATATCATCACCATTTTGATAATAAGGCTGTTTTTCAACTTCTATTTGGTCAGCATAATAATTTTTTGTAACTTTATTACCATTATTATCAATAACAACTAAATAACCAAATTCAGCATTGTTTTCTACAACAATACCTCTAAGTTCTGTATTTAATGTAGCCCCTCCTACATAAGTTACTTTTGTTACAATATTATTTTTAAGTTCTAATTTTAACATACTTCCTGTTGGTAAATCTTGTTCTTTTCTCTTTTTACCATCTACAAGTATGTAATTTCCAGTATCATCAGAAGTTATTATGTTATCTGTTGTATAATAATTATAAGTTTTATCATTATTATCTTTTATTTGTATAACACCATTTGTAAAATCAATTTTATTGAGTTTACCATTTACTTCAGTAGTACTTAATTCTTTATTCTTTACATTTACAAACTTAACTGTTTTATCTGTATCATTTACTAAATATTCAATTTGGTTACCTTCTCTAACACTAGAAAGACCTGTAACAGCACCATTATTATATACAACTGCATCTTTATCTAATGCCTGTGGAGAAGAGCTACTTTGCATAGTATATTTTATAACATCTACTGTACCATTGTCAGTTCTTATATAAATATTTCTTTCTAATTTAGCTTGTCCTGTTTGTGTAGTTTGTTCATCTTTTATACCAGCAACAGTACCTGCCTTGTTAGTAAGCCCTACTGTTTCATAATATAAACTATCAATATTACTTAAAACTTGAGCCATTTCTGCTCTAGTTAGAGTACCTTTTGGATTAAGATTTCCATTTCTATCACCTTTTAATATACCATTATCTAAGGCAATTTCCATATTTTCAACATAATCAACAGTTGTATTTTGCCAGTCTGGATAATTGTATATACTTTGTTGACTATTAGAAACTAATGGTTGTTGTCTTATACTATTTAATGATAAAACAATCCAATTAGCAACTAATTCTCTTGTAACGTTATCATCACGCTTAAAAGAACCTTGTGGTAAAGATTCTTGATTAGGACTTATTGCTTCATTATATTGTTGTGGTGTTATAAGTCCATTATTTCTTGCTAAACTTAAATAACCAATAGACCATACTGGTAAAGGACTTTCTGAAGGTGCTTGAGCTTTAAGTCTTTGACCTTCTGCTTGAGCTTGTTTTTCAAGCCCACTAACTCTTAAAACAAATGCTAAAGCCTCTTGATTAGATACATAATTATTAGGTAAATATGTCCTTTCATAACCTTTAATCATTTCTAATGCTCCAGCTTTTGTTATAGACTCTTTCGCCCAATGACCATCATTAACATCTGTAAATTTCAGATTATTTATTAATGGTTTAGCGGATGTTGTTCCTTCATATGTATTGTAAACTTGGTCTGTAAATATACTGTCATCTGTAACAGCAAATATACTTGCCGTATTTACAAAACATATTACAAAAATCAAAAAAAATAAATTAAATTTTCTCATAAATAACCTCACATATTTTTGTAATATTATTTTCTTTATATTATATCATAAAAAAGTACAATAAAAAAGAATAAAAACAATAAAATTTATATTGTTTTTTTGTTAATTTTAAGAAATATTGGTTATAATATATCACGAACTTCCATTAATGAAAAACCAAGTAAATTTTTTCCTAACCAATTATTAGGATTTTCTATCCCTTTTACACTTTCTAATAAACCTATCCCCCAAATTGTATCATAAGGACTAGCCTCTGCTAGAATTTTATTATTAGTTGATAAAATAAAATTTTTTAATTTTTCATTTTGAGAAAATTTGGCTAAATTCCCCTTTAATACTATATTATACTTATTTTCATTCCATATTTCCTCATTAAAATTTTTAACTTTTCTACCTAAACTTTTACATTGTGAAGGATTATCTGTTTTTATAATTTTATTATATGTATCTAAATCATTAAATAATAATGCTTTTTGTGCCATCATAAATTGTTCTGCTGTACTGTATTTAATATCATCTACTATAAAATAACTTTTATACCATTGACTAAAACACGCTTTAGTTATTCCATTATTAGAAGTATGTCCCCAAAAAAATATATAATCTAATTTTTCATTTTTATTATATCTTTCTATAATACTATTTAATGTATATTTCATATTTAATCCTTTCTAATTTTTAAGTAGACTTTCTTAAAAATAATCCTTCATTTTTAACTAAAATACTTATTAATTCTAAATCTTCATTATTAGGAGAATATATCTCTACATTATATCCCCCTCTAACAGAAATTAAAAAATAACTATCCCTATTTTTTAGCAAAAAGTGTATATTACTTAAATCTTTAGTTATAATATATTCAATTAAATTAGCTATTTTATAAAACCCTTCATTATTTAAACTATTTTCAAATTTTTTAAAATCTAAATTATTTATCTTTTCATAATAAATTATAACTTTATAATAAGAAATAAAGGTTAAAATAATTTTAGTTACTTTTTTAGCAAATAATTCATCTGCAAACATATCTTTTGAGTAATTTTGAGAATAAGTTTTTATATAATAATCTTCTATTTCATCATACTTTTCTATATTTAAAATAGTTTTAGGAAATCTATCTATAAAATAACAATTTTCCTCATTTTCAATTAAACTATCAATTAAATTTATAAATTTATTTTTATCAATATTAAATTCATTTCTTAAAACAAATAGTTTTAAATCTCCATAAATTAAAATATTATTTTCTTTAATCATAAAAAACTCCTAAAATTAAGTATGCTAAAAAGGTTATAGAATAAATCTATAACCTAAAAATAATTACTTAAGATTAGCTTTAGCTGTTTCAACAAGTTTAGCAAAAGCATTTGCATCATTAACAGCCATTTCTGCAAGCATTTTTCTATTAATGTTAATACCTGCATTTTTAATACCATTCATAAATTTGCTGTAAGATAAACCGTTTATTCTAGCAGCAGCATTAATTCTAGTAATCCAAAGTCTTCTATATTCTCTTTTAGTTTGTTTTCTACCTGCGAAAGCGTGAGCCATAGCACGCATAACAGATTGTTTAGCTACTCTGTATTGTTTGCTTCTAGCACCAACAAAACCTTTAGCCATTTTTAAAACTTTTTTATGTTTTTTACGTGCATTCATAGCACCTTTAATTCTAGCCATTATAAATTTCCTCCTTATGAGTTGTCAATTAAATGTAAGGTAATACTTTTTTCATTTGTTTCATATTAGATTTATCTACTAAGTTAGCTTTTCTTAAGCCTCTTTTTCTTTTTGTAGATTTTTTAGTAAGTATATGTTGTTTATTAGCTTTTGTTTTCTTTAATTTACCAGTACCAGTAACAGAAACTCTTTTTGAAACTGCTTTTTTTGTTTTTAATTTAGGCATTTTAAATGTCCTCCCTTGTAAGATTTATGCTTTAGGCGCTAAAAACATTGCCATAGACTTAGCTTCCATTTTAGGAGCTTTTTCTACAATACCATATTCGCTAACTTGCTCTGCAAAGTTATTCATAATATCTGTTGCAATGTCTGTATGGCCAAGTTCTCTACCTCTAAATTTTATACTAATTTTAACTTTGTCACCACTTTTAAGGAACTCTATTGCTTTTTTTACTTTAACTTGCACATCGTGCTTATCGATATTAGGGGATAAACGTAGCTCTTTAACAGAAACTACTTTTTGCTTTTTACGAGCTTCCTTTTCTTTCTTTGCTTTGTCGAACTTAAATTTACTATAGTCCATTATTCTACAAACAGGTGGTTTAGCTGTAGGTGAAATTTTAACTAAATCTAAATTTCTATCATCTGCTAAGGCTTGAGCCTCTCTAGCTGACATAATACCAAGTTGTTCTCCATCGTCACCTATAACCCTAACTTCCTTGTCTCTAATTTGTTCGTTAATCATTAACTCGTTAATTGCGAGCACCTCCTAAAATTTCAAAAATAAAAAAAGAGCAATGAAAATGCTCCTACTTAAAAAATCATAAAATACACAAAGGTATTAAAATATGAAATTTTGATAACCTTAAAGCTATATACCGTAAGGTGAGAAGTAGAGCTTCTTCTTTATTCTAGGATATATTATCATATTTTAATACCAATGTCAATAGTTTTAAGTAACTTTTTCAATTTAATTAAAAAAATTATATTCATATAAAAATATATTTAAATCAAATTGACTATTGTTAGTTTTAACTTTAAAAATATCTTCATTTATTTTATTAAATCCTTGACTATCATAAAATTTATAGTTACATTTAGAATCTGTATAAACATATATATTTTTAGAGTTATTTTGTTTTTCATATTCAAAGAAATAAGATAATAAATTTTTACCTATGCCATAACCTTGACAATTTTCAGAAACAACAAATAAAGTTAAAACACCATCAAAATTTTTATTTGCCTTTTTCATAAGTTCATCATATATTTGTGTAATACCTTTATACTGTTTTATGTCTGTTTTATATATTTTTGATTTTATAAAAACTAATAATACATAATAATAGTATTTTATAATACTAAAAATAGCTTTATATGTTTTATAATCTTTTTTAGTATTACCTAATATTACACCAACTGTTTCACCATCTTTTTCTGCTACCATACTGAAAGTTTTTTCTGCCAAACAATTATATAAATATGAATTTAAAAAAGGTTCTAAAATTCTCTTATCTTCTATATATTCATATAAATAAAAATTTCTATTCATCATATTTTTTATATAATTATAATCTTTTTTACTTATTTTTCTATATATTATATTACTCATAATCTATCCTTTTATATAATTTAAAGTTTCTTGTGGATTTTGAGCAGCTTTAACTTTATCAAATATTTTTTCAATATTTCCTTCTTCATCTATAACAAAAGTTGTTCTTACAACACCCATACTAACTTTACCATACATTTTCTTTTCTTGCCAAACTCCATAAGCTTCTATAACTTGTCTTTCAATATCAGATAAAAGAGTTATTTTTAAATTTTGTTTTTCTATAAAATTTTTATGTGATTTTTGACTATCTTTACTTATACCTATAACAACTGTATTATTATTTTCAAATTCTTCTATATTTTCAGAAAAACCACAAGCCTGTTTTGTACAACCTTGAGTATTATCTTTAGGATAAAAATATAATACAACTTTTTTACCTAAAAAATCACTTAAACTAACTTGATTACCATCTTTATCTGGTAAAGTAAAACTTGGTGCTTTATCACCTATATTTAACATTTTATCATCTTCCTTTCATTAATTAGTAAATACTAAATTATTTTCTTTTGATAAATATTCATTATATTGATATATATCATAACAAAAATCTTTTAATAAGTCTATATCTGTAATTTTATTTTTAATAATATATCTTGTCATTTGCCCTCTAGCCATTTTAGCAGAAGTTGCAACAGATTTATATTTACCACCTTTAAATATTAAAAAATCAATATTTATAAATTTATCATTATCTTTTAAATATGGTGTTATAGTTTTACTATATTCTTTAGAGGCTAAATTTATTATAGGTTGATTTAAGCTAATTATTTCATTATATATTTTATCTTGCCAAAATTTATATAAATTTTCATAATTATCTATTTCTATTTTGCAACCCATTTCTAACCTATAAGGTTTTATAGTAGTAAGAGGAGTTAGGACACCATAAAGTCCACTTAATATTCTTAAATGTTCATTAGCAAAATCTATATCACTATTATCAAAATCATTTACACCTATATTTTTAAATACTAAACCATCATAACATTTTAACGCGTGACATTTTTTATTATTTATTTTAAAATCTTTTATATTGCAAAAAGTTTTAAAAGCAATATTACTATTAACTTTCATTATACTTTCTATATGATGTGGTTCAAGTTTATTTAAACAATTATTTATTTGTTCTACTTCTTTATAAAAAATAGGTTGTTCAAAATCAAAATCTTTAAAACTATCAATAACCATATTTTTTGCTGGAGCTAAAATAATAATCATATAATCACCTTTTTCTTTTATAAAAATAATAGTTTAATAATAATCATTTTCCAATTTATTGTCAAGTTTAAAAAATTTTTACAAAATCTTTATTTTTTATAAATTATATTTGTGCTATAATATTTAAGTTAATTTTATTTTTATTTAAGGAGGAAATAATGTGCTAGAAAAAAAATCTTTTAAAGAAAATTTTAAAATTGAAATTGAAAAGTTAAAAAAAATGACTTTTCAAGATAAAATATGGTATATAAAAGAATATTATGGTATACAAATATTACTTACTATAATTGTTATAGCTATTTTAGGTTCAATATTTTATAATATGATTTTTAAAAAAGACCCTGTTTTTACTGCTATGTACTTAAATAGACCTATAACAAATGAATCATACGAAAAAATATCTACTGAATTTAGTACATATGCTAAATTAGAAGAAACTAATGACTATTGGGAATTAAAGCCTAATGTAAATGTTACTTTAAAAGATGGTATTGTAACAGGAGGTATGGAATATTTAGCAAAAACTAATGCTATGATAGCTGGACAATTATTAGATGTTTTAGTTACTGAAGAATATTTTATAAATCATTTTGCTAATCAAAATATATTAGTAAACTTTGAAGAAATTTTGCCACCAGATTTATTAGAAATTGTAAAAGATGATTTAGTATATATTAAAAATATTGATGGTATTGAAGGAGCTTTTGCAATAGATGTTACTAATGCACCTATTATAAAAGAAAGTGTTTATGTAGCAGGTCCTATTTATTTTTCAATTCTTGCTAACACAAAACACTTAGATACCTCTATATTATATTTAAAATATTTATATAATATTTAATTAGATTTATATAAATATTTTAAACAATAATTAAATTATAGGTACATTTTATATACATTATTCATAAAAATAAATATAGGGATAATTATAAATTAATAGTTTATGATATTTTTAATAAAATTATTATTAATTATTGATAAAATTATTAAAATATTTTATACTATAAAAAACTATGTTTTTAAATTAAAATATATCCAACTATGAAGGGGGTTAAATAATTGTTAATTGTTAAAAAATTTGGCGGAACTTCTGTTGCCAATGCAGAAAGAATAAGAAACGCAGCTAAAAGAATTGTAGATGAATATGACAGAGGAAACAAAGTTGTTGTTGTACTTTCTGCTCAAGGAGATACTACAGATGAGCTTATAGAAAAAGCTAAAGAGATAAATCCTAAATATTCTAAACGCGAAATGGATATGCTTCTTGCTACAGGTGAACAACAGTCCGTTGCCTTGATGGCTATGGCTATACACGCTATGGGTTATCCTGCAATATCATTAAATGCTACACAATGTGATATAAGTGCTACTTCAACTTATGGTAATGCTAGGATAAAAAGTATAAATACTAGTAGGATAAAAGCGGAACTTGATAAGAAAAATATTGTTATTATAACAGGCTTTCAAGGCTTAAACAAATATGGCGATATAACAACTCTTGGTAGAGGTGGTTCTGATACTTCTGCTGTTGCCCTCGCTGCTACATTAAAAGCTGATTTATGTGAAATATTTACAGATGTAGATGGTGTTTATACAGGTGACCCAAGAATTATAAAAAATGCTAAAAAACTTGATGCTATAAGCTATGATGAAATGTTAGAACTTGCATCTTTAGGAGCAAAAGTTCTTCATAATCGTTCAGTAGAATTAGCTAAAAAATATAATGTAAACTTGGTAGTTCGTTCTAGTTTAACTGATGCTGAAGGGACTGTCGTAAAGGAGGAAGCTTTTGTGGAAAAGATGATTGTTACTGGTGTAGCTGTTGATAAAAATGTGGCTAGAATATCTGTTATAGGTGTACCTGATGTTCCTGGTATGGCTTTCAAAATATTTTCTAATTTATCAAAATTTAAAGTTAGTGTAGATATAATTCTTCAATCTATTGGTAGAGATAGTACAAAAGATATATCATTTACTGTTTCAAGAGATGAATTAGAACCTGCTATTGCAGCTTTAGAAGACTTAAAAGGAAAAGTACCTTTTGAAAGTTATAGTTATGATGAAACTATTGCAAAAGTATCTATTGTAGGTGCTGGTATGGATAATAACTCTGGAGTTGCTTCAGATTTATTTGAAGCTTTGTTCTCATCTGCTATAAATGTTAATATGATTTCTACTTCTGAAATTAAAATTTCTGTTTTAGTTGATGAAAAAGATGTTGAACGTGCAGCTAATGCTATACACGATAAATTTGTAAAATAATTAATTTATAAAGCTCTTTGTATATACAAGGGGCTTTATATTATATATATAAAGGAGTATTTATTTTGTTCAATAAAATAATAAAAGAAGAAATTGTACTTATTATAGCTTGGATATTAGCTATAATAACTATGTTTATAGTAAAACCTAATATATCATATATAAACTATATAGATTTTTATACATTAATATTATTATTTTGTCTTATGGCAATAATATGTGGTTTAGAAAATAATAATATATTTCAAAAAATAATAACCCTATTACTAAAAAAAATAAATAATACAAGACAATTATATATAATACTTATATTTATTACATTTTTTAGTAGTATGTTAATAACTAATGATGTAGCTTTAATTGTTTTTGTACCATTTACAATAAAATTACTAAAAATATTAAATTTAGAAAAAGAAATAATAAATTTAGTTGTGATGCAAACTATATCTGCTAATTTAGGCAGTATGGCTACACCTATAGGAAATCCTCAAAATTTGTATTTATATTCTAATTATAATATAAACTTTATAGATTTTATAATTATAATATTACCTTTTACAATTTTATCATTATTTTTATTTTTGATATTTATTTTTACAAAAAAAAGTAATAGTATACATATAGAAAAAAATATTGAACAAAATTTTGATAATAAAAAATATTCAAATATAATATATTTAATTTTATTTATTTTTTGTTTATTAACTATTGGCAGAATTTTAAATATGTATATACTATTTATTATAGTTTTTATTTCTATATTAATAATTGATAAAAGTATATTTAAAAATATTGATTATTCCTTATTATTTACTTTTGTAGAATTTTTTATATTTGTAGGTAATATTCAGAAAATGGAATTTATATCAAATATTATAAAAAATATAATGAAATTTGATAATGTAATAATATCAGTTTTTGTTTCACAATTTATTAGTAATGTACCAGCTTCTATTTTACTATCTAAATTTACAAATAATTTTAATTCTTTAATAATAGGTACTAATATAGGAGGACTAGATACATTAATAGCATCTATGGCAAGTCTTATATCTTATAAATATGTTATAAAAGAAAATATTAATTATAAAAATAAATATATATTAAATTTTACTTTATTTAATATATTATTTTTAATTCTTTTATTAATACTTTACTTTATAATAAAATAAAAGAGGCTAAAGCCTCTTTTATTTTTGTTAAAAATCAAATGTATCTGGGTGAGAACCTACTCTTTCATTTCTATCTAAACTATCAATTTTGTTTACATCTTCAGTTGAAAGCTCAAAATCAAAAATGCTAATATTTTGTAATTGGCGTTCTTTATTAGAAGATTTAGGTATTGTAACTATACCTTTATCAATATTCCATCTTAAAATAATTTGTGCAGGAGTTTTACCATATTTTTCAGCTAATTCTACAATAGTTTTATCTTCTAAAAGACCATTTTTAATAGCACCTAAAGGACTCCAAGATTCAAATTGAATATTGTGTTTTTTACAAAAATCTGTAAGGTCTTTTTGTACTACATAAGGGTGAAACTCCACTTGATTAACAGCTGGTACAAGGTCAGATACTTTAAAAATTTCTTCTAAATGGTGAATTAAAAAGTTACTTACACCAACTGCTTTTGCAAGACCATCTTTATAGATTTTTTCCATTTCTAACCAAGAAGGAACAAATTTTTCTTTTACAGGCCAATGAACAAGGTATAAATCAACATAATCTAAACCTAATTTTTTAAGGCTTGTTTCAATAGCATTGCGTTGATTATCTTTTCTCATATCTTCATTCCATAATTTAGTAGTTATAAATAATTTTTCTCTAGGTATTTTACTATCTTTTATAGCTTGGCCTACTGCATTTTCATTTGCATAAATCATAGCAGTATCAATATGAGTATAACCAACTTCTAAAGCAGATTTAACAGCATTGTAAGCTTCTTCTTCGCTACATCTAAAAACGCCTAAACCAACCATAGGCATAGATACACCATTATTTAAAATAACATTTTTCATTTAAAAATCCTCCTAATATTATTGTATAATAATATTATTTATCTATAAAGTAATTTTGTCAATATATTATTTGAATAATATTTTAAATTTTTCTTTAATAGATTTTTTTATATTAAAAAATATTTTTTGTATACTTGCATTATATCCTACATCATAACCTAAAGCATCACCAATTTCCCTAGCATTAATATAATTAAAACCATTAGAATCTATACATTTAACAGTTATTTCTTTATCATTAACCATTATATTTTTAGTTTCTATAATATCATCTAATGAAGTTATTTTCGTATTAACATCATAAGATATATTTTTATTTAATAGTTGAGCTAAATCTCTAAGTTTAATATAATTTTCTCCATTTTCATTAATTATTGTATAAGCTTTTATTGTATCATTATATTTATAATATCTTTCTACAAACATATAATCCTCCTCTTTTAAATCTTCCCAAGTTTTTTTAAAGCCTTCAAATGTTTTATATGTTTGAAATAAATAATTAGTTGAACCATATTTATTTAATTGAAAATGTGGTTTATCTTGTGGTTTCCAATCCCCACCCCACTCTAAACCAAAACTTTTACCTATTTGACCTACTTTAAAAAACCAATTATCACTATCATTATAAGCACCTTTACCGTCATTTCTACAAATATCAAAAGCCATACCCCAGTTATGATTACTATAAGGATATTTTACCCAAGTTACTATATTACCTGGATTAGTTCGACCTTGTGCATATAATTCATTTTGTTCTTTTTTAGTTCTTAAAGTATCTGTAACTTTTACAATAAAACCTTGTTTTTCAGCCTCTTTTAAAAATTGTGTTATTATTTTTTGTAATTCTGGGTGTAATAATGTTACATCTTTCATAGTGTTTCACCTGTTTCTTTAGTTACTAAAGTTTTAGGTTTAGGATGAACAATATTATTCCATAATGAAACAAAAACAAGCCCTAATACATATGGATTTTTTAAGGCACTTAATACTAAATCAAAAATACTTTCCCAAGTTGTAAAATCATTAACAGAGGCTTTATAGTATGCCAAAATAGGTACTACAATAGCCATAATATTATTTATCCAAAATATAGGACTTTTTATTCTTTCTTTTAAATCTATTTTCATAAAAATTTCCTCCTTTTAATTTACTTGTCCATACATATCAAATACAATATTTGATATATAACAATATATGATTTTTATATAAAATTGGTGTATACTATAAAAATATTATTATAACCAACAAGTAGACACAAATATTTTTCTTGTGATATAATATTAAAATATATCATTAAAACTAAGGAGGAAAAAAGCTATGTTTAGAACTATAAAATGGTATTTTAAGTTTATGTTTATGCTTTTTATAACATACCCTAGATTGAAAAAAGCCGAAAGATTATTAAAAAATAATAAGATGAAAGAATTTTATAATTATAGTTTTTATCAAACTTCAAATTGGGCAATGAACAGAATAAAAGATAGTGGTGCTACAATAAATGTATATGGCAAAGAAAATATACCAGAAGATAGAAATGTAGTATTTATAAGCAATCACCAAGGGGATTTTGATATTGCAATATTTATGGCTTTAATACCAAAAGAAAAAGGATTTGTTGCAAAAATTGAACTTAATAAAATACCTATATTAAGAACTTGGATGAAATATTTAGGTTGTGTTTTTATGGATAGAAAAGATTTAAAACAGTCTTTAAAAACAATAAATGAAGCAATAGGATTTATTAAAAAAGGTCATAGTATGGTTATATTTCCAGAGGGAACAAGAAGCAAAGGCGACAATATGGGAGAATTTAAAGCAGGTAGTTTTAAACTTGCTACAAAAACAAATGCTCCTATTGTACCAGTTACTATTGATGGTTCTTATAAACTAAAAGAAAGAAATAATGGACGTATAAAACCTGATACAGTAAATGTATATATTCATAAACCTATATATATGGAAAATATAAGCAATGAAGAAAAAGAGCATTTACCTACAATAGTAAAAAATATTATAAAAGAAAAATTACCTAAAAATGCATAAGGAAATAAAAACAATGAAAGATTTTAAAAATTTAACAATATTAGGTATTTTAGATATACCTATTGGATTTATTATTGGTATAATTGATACTATTTTTGGAAAGACACTATTAAAAATAATAGATATAAGACAAACATACCCTATTTTGCTAATACCTTTTTTAGCTTTAGCTGGTGTTATTATTGTATATTGCTATAATAAATGGGGTGGCAAAAGTTCAAAAGGTATGGGGCTTATATTTGAAGTAGCAGAAGGTAAAGAAGAAAAAATTCCTTTAAGGTTAATACCTTTTATTATTTTAAGCACTTGGACAACACATTTATTTGGTGGTAGTGCTGGGCGTGAAGGTGTAGCTGTTCAATTAGGTGCTACATTTTCAAATTGGGTAGGTAATAAAATAAATATAAAAGACACTAGAAAAATATTTTTAATAACAGGTATGTCAGCAGGTTTTGCTGGATTATTTCAAACACCTATTGCAGCAATATTTTTTGCTGTTGAAGTATTAATAGCATGTAGTATACATTATAGGGCATTAATACCAGCTATAACGGCTTCTTTTATGGCTAGTACAACATCACATTTATTAGGGCTAGAAAAGTTTACTTTTCCTTTATCTTTAAATATAAATTTAGACTTTTTAACAATATTAAAATTAATTATACTAGGTATAATTTTTGGTTTAATTGGTGGAAGTTTTGCAATATGTTTAAAATATGCAAAAACATTTTTTACAAATAAAATTAAAAAATCCTATAATAAGAATTTTTATTATAGGTATAATATTAAGTATTATATTTTTAATATTATATAAAGGTAGATATTCGGGGTTAGGTACAAATCTTATAAATGCAAGTTTTTACAATGAAAAAATTTATATTTATGACTGGGTATTAAAGTTTATACTTACTATTATTACACTATCAATAGGTTTTCAAGGTGGTGAGGTAACTCCTCTTTTTTCTATTGGTGCAAGTTTAGGGGTTATACTTGCTAGTTTATTTGGTTTACCTATTGAGTTTGTAGCAAGTTTAGGCTATATAAGTATATTTGGTAGTGCTACAAATACATTTTTTGCCCCTATTTTTATAGGTGGAGAAGTTTTTGGATATACATACATACCTTACTTTTTTATAGTTATGGCTTTTGCCTATACATTTAATTTTAATAAATCTATTTATTCATTGCAAAAAATAAATGAATATTGACATTAAGTTGATAAAGCATTATAATTATATTACAAAAAGGAGTAATTAAGTTGTTCCCCCTTAACTGTTATTTTTAAATAACTTTAATTAAAAATATTAAAGTTATTTAATCACTATTAATAATAATACTAGATTAATATTTGTTAATGATATTTTTTCATAGTATCACCCTCCCTATATTATTTTATATAAAGAGCGACTTTAATTACTCCTATTTTTAATTATAAAAATTTTAAAATATCTATAATTCTAAAACTAAAGTTTTATATATTTCTAATGTATTAGGTTCTAATAATATTATTTCTTTTTTACTCTTAATAGCATAATTTAAAGCCTTTTTAGCTCCAACACTATTACTATCTTTATTGTATACCTCTAAAATAACAGTTGACCTATCAACTAAAAAATTATTTCTTATAAAATAACAAGTTTTTGAATATTTTTCTTGTGTATAATATACACCATTTGAATTTTTTAATAAAATTTCTAAACGTTTTTTATAATCACTACTACAATTTTTTGTTTGATTTTTAAAAGCTAAAACACAGTATAATTCTATATCATTATACTTTTCTTTTAATTTCAAAACAATTTCACCACACCACATATCAACACCCAAAGCACAACCAGTTAAAAAAATCTTTATACCACTAAGGTAAATTTTTTCTATTTCTATAATGAGTTTAGCCTTTAAAAGTATAAAGTCTAAATGTGTTTCATCATATTGAAAATTAAATTTATCTGGTCTGTGTCCAATAAACGAACATACGTTCCCTTTCATATAAATACACCTCTTTAAATAATT
>CALWDX010000056.1 GCA_944376805.1 uncultured Clostridia bacterium | reverse complement strand
CACTTAAGTTTTTTTCAACTTTATGTTTTAGTTTAGTTAGCTTTAGGGGTTCCCAGCAATTCGAGTAGTATTGGATAGGCTAGGCTTTTCCTATCTCTACATACAAGTTTCCCTGTATGCTGACTATCTTTAGTTACTAACTCACGACTAAAGTCACGAGTTTGCGTAGCTATTTTTAATCAAATTTAAAGGTTTTATCTCCAGAATATGGATTATATATTAATTTTATTTTCTTCATAAAACATTCCTTTCATTTAATATAGATTAACAAACTTTTCTTTTTATATATAATAACATATATATTTACTAATTTCAAATATATATAATATTTAAAATATTAAATTATTTTAAATATTTATAAGACTTTTTTTAATTAATTTCGTTTTTCTTTATAAGAGAATGAAAAGAGGTGTATTTATGAACAATGAAACAAATTATAAAATTTGTGATATTTGTGGAAATCTTGTTGATACCAACAATATTGTTAATATAAATGAAAATGAGTTTTGTAAAAGTTGTATTGAGAGAAAACTTATTAAGAAAAATAAATTTAATCCTTTAACTACTTTTGCTTTAAGTTTAATTCCTGGTTTTGCTCATATTTATTTAGGTAAAAAGAAAAAGGGTAGATTTTTATTATATAGTTTTATAATAAATCTGCTTTTTACATTTATTTTAATTATAAGTATAGAATTTTGGGATGGCTTTGATTTACTATTTTATTTATATCTTATAACATTACTTGCTTCATTAATTTCACCTTGCATAATATATTTATATAGCCTTTTTGATGCTAACTTTTCAAGAAAATATATTGAAGATAATACATATAAAGAAGACTTTGTTGATAAATTAATTAATAAAAAATTAAAATCTAAAAATAAAAAATATTTAGAAGAAAAAATTATTGATAAACGTTTACAATAAAAGGTGATTTTATGGATAATACCAATTACAAAGTATGTGATATATGTGGAAATCTTGTTGATAACAATAATATTTTTAATATACAAGATAAAGAAATCTGTAAAAGTTGTGTTGAAAAAAGGTTTGAACAAAATGAAAAATTTAGTCCTTTAGCTACTTTTATATGTAGTTTAATACCTGGGCTTGGACAAATTTATTTAGGTAAAAAACAAAAAGGTATTTTTTTATTTTTAACGTTTATAATGGGAATTATATTAAGTATATTAGCTTTTACAATATTTAATATATTAAATTTAAGTTATTATACTATTACTGAATTTATTGGTATAACAACAAATATTATATTATGGATATTAACTATTATTAGTTATCTTCTTAGCTTATTTGATGCTAATATTTCAAGAAAATATATTGAGAATAATACATATAAAGATGGTTTTATTGATAGATTGTCTTATAAATTTATAAAATCTAAAAAAACAAAATATTTAGAAGATAAAATTATTGATAAGCGTTTACAATAAGGAGTGATTTTATGGATAATACTAACTATAAAATATGTGATATATGTGGAAATCTTGTTGATAACAATAATATTGTTAATATCAATGATAATGAAGTATGTAAAAGTTGTATTGAAAAAAAGCTAGAACAAAAACAAACTTTTAGTCCTTTAGCTACTTTTATGTGTAGTTTAATTCCTGGTGTTGCTCATATTTATTTAGGCAAAAAACAAAAAGGTATATTTTTATTATTTAGTTTTATTTCAAGTATATTTTTAGCTTCTTTTAGTTTTTTTCTAGCATTTGTTTTTGATATGGTATTTGATGTAATTTTTATTTCTATAATATCTGATATTTTAGTAGTTGTATTTTTAACATTATCAATATTATTAGGAATTGTACCTTTCTTTATATACATTTATAGCCTTGCAGATGCTAATATTTCAAGAAAATATATTGAAAATAATGTTTATATAGAAAATTGGGTTGATAAACTTGCTTATAAATTTTTTAATAAAAAAAATAAAAAATGCTTAGAAGATAAAATTATTGATAATCGTTTACAATAGGAGGTGATTTTTATGGATAATACTAATTATAAAGTTTGTGATATTTGTGGAAATCTTGTTGATAACAATAATATTTTTAACATTAAAGACAAAGAATTATGTAAAACTTGTGTTGAAAAAAGACTAGAAGAAAAAGAAGATTTTAGTTCTTTAGCTACTTTTATGTGCAGTTTAATTCCTGGTGTTGCTCATATTTATTTAGGCAAAAAACAAAAAGGATTGTTTATATTATATTCATTTTTTATTATTAATTTTTTTATAATCTCTTCAATACTTGTTATTGGTATATTAGGATTAGTAAATGTATTTCCTTTTGATTTATTGTTCCATTTACTTGTAATAGCATTTTTACCTATAAATGCTATTATTGAACTATATAGCATATTTAATGCTAACTTTTCAAAAAAATATATTGAAAACAATATATATATAGAAGACAAGATTGATAAATTGTCATACAAATTTTTTAATAAAAAAAATAAAAAATATTTAGAAGATAAAATTATTGATAAACGTTTACAATAAGGGGTGATTTTATGGATAATACTAATTATAAAGTTTGTGATGAATGTGGAAATCTTGTTGATAACAATAATATAATTAATATACATGACAAAGAATTATGTAAAACTTGTCTTGAAAAAAGATTGGAAGAAAAAGAACATTTTAGTCCTTTAGCTACTTTTGTATGTAGTTTAATTCCGGGCATTGCTCATATTTATTTAGGTAAAAAACAAAAAGGTATCTTTTTATTGACTAGTTTTATTATAAGTTTATTTTTATTTCCTATTACATTTTTACTAATTTTTATTATATATATTTATAGTATTACAAATGCTAACTTTTCAAGAAAATATATTGAAAATAATACCTATATTGAAGATTTAGTTGATAAATTTGTTTACAAAATCTTTAGTAAAAAAAATAAAAAATATTTAGAAGAAAAAATTATTGACAAACGTTTACAATAGGAGGGATTTTTATGAATTGTAAATATCATACTAATTTAAAAGGCACTAATACTTGCAGTAGTTGTGGTGCTTGGATTTGTGAAGATTGTGTTTTAGAAATTGAAGGCAGAATATATTGTAAAGACTGCTTGAAAAGTAAATTAAAAAGTGAAAAAACATCTGAAACACATAAAACTTATAGTTATTCATCTGATAAAAGAGTTTATAAAAGTGGCTTTTTAACATTTATTTTATCCTTTATTTTACCTGGTACTTCTCAAATGTATTTAGGATATACAAAAAGAGGTTTAGTTATTTTATCTTTTTGGCTATTAGGTGCATATATAGATGCTTTTTCTTTATTAATCCCACTAACTTATATACTAGGTTTAGTTGATGCTCTTAAATTAAAAAGTAACTTAGAAAGAGGTATTTATCAAGAAGATAGTATTTGTGATATTAAAAAGTTTATTTCTGAAAATAAATTTTTTGTGGCAGTTTTAAGTGTTCTTATAATAATACCTATGATTTTTGATTTCTTTGAAGATATTGTAGATGATTTCTTTGATATATTTAGAGATATTTTTCATAGTTTTGGTATTCATGGTCATGATTTAGAAAATATCTTTAAACTAGTAGTAGGAATAATTATAATATTAGTAGTTATTTCTATATTCAAATCTAAAAAGAATGATAAAATTGATAAAATTGATAATATATAAAAAATAGTAAATTAAGGTGAATGATATTTTATATAAAGTATTTTTCACCTTAATTTATTTTTTGAAAATTTTTACTTTTTGTTTATAAAAATGTTTCACGTGAAACATTTTTATGTTATAATTAACTGTAAAACATTTTAGGTGGTGAAAAAATGAGTAAAATTATAGCGATTGCAAATCAAAAAGGTGGTGTTGGAAAAACAACTACATCTATTAATTTATCTGCTTGTTTAGCCGAAAAAGGTAAAAAAGTTTTAATTATAGATTCTGACCCTCAAGGTAATACATCTAGTGGTCTTGGAATTGATAAAAATGAATTAGAATATACTCTTTATGATTTATTGTTAAATAATGCTACTTTTGAACAGGTAAAAATAGAATTAGAATATTTTAATAATTTACATATATTACCTAGTAATATTAATTTATCTGGAGCAGAAATTGAACTTGTAGATAAAGATAATAGAGAATATTTATTCAAAAATATATTAGAACCTATTATAAATAATTATGATTATATATTAATAGATTGTCCACCTTCTTTAAATATACTTACTGTAAATGCACTTGTTGCTGCAAATACAATACTAGTTCCTTTACAATGTGAATATTATGCACTAGAAGGATTATCACAACTATTATATACAATAAATCTTGTTAAACAAAAGTTAAATCCATCTTTGAAAATAGAAGGTATTGTATTTACTATGTATGATGCTAGAACTAATCTATCTTTACAAGTAGTAGAAGAAGTTAAAGAATATCTTGGTAAAAATGTATATAAAAGTATTATTCCTAGAAATGTTAGATTGAGTGAAGCACCTAGTCATGGCAAACCTATAAATTTATATGATTCAAAATGTAAAGGTGCTGAAGCTTATATGCTACTAGCTGATGAAGTTATACTTAATAAGGAGGCTTAATATGTTAAAAAAAGGACTAGGCAAGGGGCTTGGTGTTTTAATTAAAGATGATACTTTAATATCTAATAATATAAAAATTGAAGATAATGACTATAACAAAATTATTGAAGTTGATATAAATAAAATATTAGTTGACAAATCACAACCAAGAAAATATTTTAATGATGAGACTTTAGATGAACTTGCATTATCTATAAAAAATGTGGGTATAATAAGTCCAATAATAGTAAAGAAAAAAGAAGAATTTTACGAAATAATAAGTGGAGAAAGACGTTTTAAAGCAGCCAAAAAACTTAAATTAAAAAAAATTCCTATTATAATAAAAGATTGTGATGACTTAGTTTCTTTAGAAATATCTTTAATAGAAAATATCCAAAGAGAAGATTTAAATCCTATTGAAGAAGCATTAACATATAAAACTTTTCAAGAAAAATTTAATCTTAATCAAGAACAAATAGCTGAAAAAGTTGGTAAAAATAGAACAACTATAACTAACTCTTTAAGATTATTAAAACTTGATAATCGTATTCAAGATTTTATTATAGAACTTAAATTGTCTCAAGGACATGCTAGAGCCTTATTACCTATTGAAAATAAAGATTTACAATTTGAAATAGCTGAAAAAATTATAAAAGAACAATTAAATGTTAGACAAACTGAAGAATTAGTTAAAAAAATACTAGAAAAAGATAGTGTTCAAAAAATATCTAAAGAAAAAGAAGAAGATTATATAAAAAAACAACTTTATATTGATATATCAAAACAATTAAATGAAATTTTAGGAACAAAAGTTAATATAAAAAATAACAAAAATAAAGGTAAAATAGAAATAGAATATTATTCTGAAGAAGAACTTGATAGACTCTTCTGTTTATTTAAAAATTTACAATAATGGAGGTAAAAAATGAATAACTATATATCAACATTAGAACCTTTCTTATCTAATCCACAAATATTATTTTGGTTATTTGTATCTTATGCAATTATTTTATTAATATTTTTTATAATTATAATTACATTATGTGTAAAACTTTCTAAAACTAAAAAACGTCTTAAAAAGTTTTTACCAGATGACAAAAATATAGATATAGAAAAAATGCTTGTAGAATACAATCAAAATGTTACAGAATTTTTAGATAGAGAAAAAGAAATACTTGAAAAAATTGAAAATAATAAACAATCTTTATCTAATGATATTGAAGCTACTAATAAACTTATATATCTTACTAATGAAAAATTAAAAAGTGCTGTTCAAAAAGTTTCTATTGTTAGATATAATCCTTTTGATGATGTTGGAGGGGATTTATGTTATGCTATAGCCCTTTTAAATGAAAATAATGATGGATTAGTTATAAATAGCATATATGCTCGTGATGCTTGTTATACTTATGCAAAAGAAATAATAAATGGTGAATGCCCTAAACATAAACTTGCTCAAGAAGAAATAGAAGTTTTAGAAAAAGCTATTAACAGTTAATATATTTTAGAGTATAGATAAAATCTATACTCTATTTTTTATTCTATTGTAAACTTTATTTATATTTTTAGTTGACAATTATAAACTTATATGATATTATTGGTTTACAATTTATTTTAGGAGGTTTACAATGAAAACTAAAGATATTACATATATAGCTATATTTTCTGCTATTATTTCTATTCTATCTATTATATCTATCCCTACACCTTGGGGTGTTCCTTTTACTTTACAAACTTTTTCTATATCTTTAGCTGGTTTTGTTTTAGGAAAAAAATATGGTACATTATCTGTTATTATTTATCTTTTATTAGGTGCTATTGGTTTACCTGTTTTTGCTGGTTTAAGTGGTGGTATATCTAGCTTTGTATCTGTAACAGGTGGTTTTTTATTTGGTTTTATATTTTTAGCTTTATTATGTGGTACCAATAATATTATTCTTGCTATATTAGGGCTTTTAATATGTCATTTATTAGGAGCTTTACAATTTAGTTTTTTAACTAAAACTAATATTTTAAATTCAATTGTAATAGTATCTTTACCATATTTAATAAAAGATATCATTTCTGTTTATCTAGCATATTTTATAGGCAAAAATATAAGAAAAAAAATACATTTTAATTTATAACTTTAAAAGGAGCATTTTTAAATATTTAAAAATACTCCTTTTATTTATAAATTCTTTTTAACCATTATAAATTCATTTGTTTCATACTCAATAATAAAACCATTTTTTATAAATAAATTTATAGAATTATTATTTTTTCCTATATTATCATATAATGTTGCTATTCCATTTTTTAAAGCAACATCACATAAAAGATTTAATCCTTCTGTTCCATATCCTTTACTATGATATTTTGATAATATAATAATACCACATATAAATACTTTTAAATTATCATCATAATGGTAAGAAACTTCTCCAACATATTCATTTATATTTCCATCTAACAAATAACTATAAAATCTTTTATTTTCATTATTAATGATATAATAATTATACCAACTTTCCCATTTTTGTTTTGGAAAAGGAATAGTTCCTCCCCAAGCCTCATTATATGACATAGTTTCTTTATCACTCATTAATTGCTCACGAAACCATAAATCTTCTAATTTAGGTATATATAATTTTAACATTTTTATATTTACTCCATTTATAATATTACTCTATATAATAATTATCTTTTCCATTATGTTTTGCTTTATAAAGTCGTTCATCTGCTATTGCATATAAATCCTCAAAGCTATTTATATTATTTGAAAGTCTACCAGCTCCGATACTTACTGATATATGAAATTCAGTATAATATTCTTTTAATACTTCCCTAATTTTATTTATAACTATATCAAGTTTTTCAACTAATTCTTCATCACTCATTTGTCTACAAATAAATACAGCAAATTCATCTCCACCAAATCTAGCAACATAATCTTCAACTCTAAATAATTCTTTTATAGTTTTTCCAAATAGTTTTAATAGTCTATCTCCCTCTGGATGACCTTTTGTATCATTTACTCTTTTAAAATTATCTAAGTCAAATAAAATTAAAGTTCCACTATTATTTTTCTTTGCATATTCTGTAACAATACTAGTTATAGCACCTTTATTTAATAAACCTGTTAATGTATCTATTCTAGATTTAATTTGTGCCATTTTAAGCTCATTAATCATACTATCTTTTTTAATTATTTCTTCTGTTATATCTTCTATAAAACCAAAATAACTTCTATCTTCAATTATAAGGTTCATTCTTACAAACTTTGTATGAAATAAATATGTATGTTCCTCTCTTTCTACTATATTTTCTTCGATTTCTAACAATAATTTTTTAAATCCTTGAGGATCATTTTTTATAAATTCCCAATCATAATCACTTATAGATAATATTTCTTTTATATTATTTGTCATTATTATTTGATTTAATCTAGGTATATATTCAAATAATCCAATAGATAAATTTGTAGATATAATAACTTTTTCTAGTCTATTACTCATAGTTATTAATACATCTGTCATATTATTTATAGCTGATTCTATTTGAATAAGTTCTGTACAACCTTTTTCTTCTAATCTAATATTAAAATCACCTTTTTCTATTTTATTTAGATTTATTATAATTTCTTTAATATTAGATATAATATTTTTATCCAGTGCTTTATCTAATATAATTATTCCTAATATACAAATTACAATCATAGATATAATAATACTTAATATATGCCATTGCATATCATCATATAAATATTTTATTTCTGTACCACTAACTATTAAGTACTTATTATATTCTAATGAAGATATATAATAAGTACTTCCATTTAACTCTATAACATTGTTATGTGTACCCTCTTTTATTTTATTAAAAACATAATTTGAATTTGATTTTAAATCCTCACTAATATTTTTAGAATATCCTAAAACTTTTGCATTCTCATCAAGTATCATTATTTTTGCATCTTCTAATGCTGCTCTTTTAAATATTGAGGATATTGTATTCTTTTCTCTATAAGAAATAACTCTTTCTGGGAAAAGTCCTATTTGTATAAATCCTTTTGAATTTTCTTTTAACGAATTTACACCTATATATTTCATTTCTATTCCAAATGTATTTTTTTCTATATTTTGTATATAATAATCATATTTATCTGTAGAATACATTAAAGGTAAAAATTCTTGTGATTTTTTACTATCATTTATATTATAACCTATATGGTCAATTTGTGTAGATGCTTTTATATTTCCTTTTTCGTCAAATATATTTATTTCATCTATTTCTAAAAAATTTGCTATTTTTTTTAATTCTTCTACTTCATAAACTTTAGGACTATCTGTAGCTGCTAAAATACTTGCTACAGACCTTGCCCTTATTATATAATCTTGTTCTAATTCTCTTTCAAAACCTAAAGCTTCTGTTTCATTTCTATTTATTATATCAACTACCTGATGCATTGTAGAATCAAATATAACTTCTTGTTGTTTTACTGCTATACTAAAGTCTAATACTATGTTTACAAAAATCATTATAGCACTTCCTAGTATAAACATAATGACTATGTATTTTCTTAATATTTCTCTCATAAAGCCTCCTACCAATAAAACAAACTTTATACTATATTTATAAATATAACTAATATTTCAATGTTCTAAATAATTAGAACATTTACATAATTTTTTTGCAACTTTTTTACTTTTTATTAAGTTAAACAAACCAAATTTAATAAGTAATTTACCAAAAAATATAGTAAATATTGTTATTTAAATTAATATTTTAAACAATAATTAAAATAAAAGGTTGTATAAATACAACCTTTTTAATAATTCCTATTTAAAATATAACTGAAACAGGTTCTTCGTTATGTATACGATTTATAGCATTAGATATTAATTTTGAAACTGATAATTGTTTTATTTTAGAAATATTTTTATCTTTAGGTAATTCTACTGTATTTAAAACTAGTAACTCTTCTATAGCACTAGATTCTATTCTTTCAATAGCTTTTCCCGATAATATAGGGTGAGTACAACAAGCACACACACTTTTTGCTCCTCTTTCTTTAAGAGCATTAGCGGCATTTGTAATTGTTCCAGCTGTATCTATCATATCATCAATAAGTATAATATCTTTATTTTTTATTTCACCTATAATATTCATTATTTCAGAAACATTTGGCTTTGATCTTCTTTTATCAATAATAGCTAAAGGTATATCTAGTTTTTCTGCAAAGTTTCTATTTCTTGCAACACTACCTAAATCTGGAGAAACTACTACTAAATCTTCTTTATTATTTTTGAATTTCTCTTCATAATAAGATACTAATATAGGCATACCAAATAAATGGTCTACAGGTATATCAAAAAATCCTTGTATTTGTGCACAATGTAAATCCATTGTTATAACTCTATCTGCTCCTGCACTTGTTATTAAGTTTGCTACAAGTTTAGCACTAATTGGATCACGAGCTTTAACTTTTCTATCTTGTCTAGCATAACCATAATAAGGTATAACTGCATTTATACGACCTGCTGAAGCTCTTTTACAAGCATCAATCATTATTAAAAGTTCCATTAAGTTATCATTAACTGGAAAAGATGTTGGTTGAATAATATAAACATCACAGCCTCTAACTGTTTCATCTATATCAACACTTATTTCTCCATCACTAAATTTACTAACACTACACTTTGATAAAGGTATATTTAATTCATTAGCAACTTGTTCTGCAAGCTTCTTATTTCCGTTACAAGTAAAGATTTTTATCTCACCTTTGCAACCACCGTTCATAATATTGTTCCTCCTAAGATAGTTAAATATTTTATACATAAAATTATAATTTGTAAACTTACATATATATTTTACATTATATTTTTATTTTTTACAATAATGTTTTATATATTTTTATATTAATTACCTTATTTATTAGCAATTATTATTTAAATAATTTACATAAAAGTATATATAAACAAAATAGTACAAAATTATATATACTTTTTTTAATATTTAAAAATAATATAATATTATAGTTTATTTTTAATGTTAAATATGCACAAAATGACAAATTGTAAATATATATGACATTTTGTGCATATTTTGACTATTTATTTGTATTATAATCTAATTTATTTATTTGGTCTTTAACTCTTGATATAGCTAATGCATTTTTCGGAACATCTTTTGTTATAGTAGAACCTGCTCCAGTAGATGCATTTTTACCAATTTGAATTGGTGCAATAAGATTTGTATTACAACCTATAAATGCATCATCTTCTATTATAGTTCTATGTTTATGTTTACCATCATAATTGACTGTAACTGTACCACAACCAAAATTTACATTTTTACCTACATCAGAATCACCTATATAAGTTAAATGTGATACTTTTGTATTATCATCTATTGTAGAATTCTTTATTTCTACAAAATCACCTATTTTAACATGTTCACCTATTTTACTATTCGGTCTTAAATAAGCATAAGGTCCTACTGTTGTATAGTTATTTATAAATGAATTTACAACCGTAGATTGATTAATACTTACACAATCTTTTATTTCTGTACTTGTTATTTTTGCATAAGGTCCTATTATACAATCACTACCTATTATAGTTTTACCTTCTATAATACATCCTGGTAATATAACTGTATCTTCACCTATTGTAACATCTTTCCCTATATAAGTATTATTAGGGTCTTCTATTGTTATACCATTATCCATATGATATTTATTAATTCTCTTTTTCATAACATTTATAGCTGTTGCTAATTCATATTTAGAATTAACTCCTAAAAATTCTTCATTATCATCAGCTACCATTATACCAACTTTATTTCCTGTATTTTTAATAAGTTCTAATGTATCTGTAAGATAGTATTCATTTTGTGCATTATTATTAGATAAATTATTTAATGCTTCTTTTAAAGCATTTGAATTAAATATATATACACCTGTATTTACTTCATTTATTTTTTGTTCTTTTTCACTAGTGTCCTTTTGTTCTACTATTCTATTAAAAATACCATTTTCTCTAACTATACGTCCATATCCTGTTGGATTATCTACAAAAGAAGATATAACTGTTGCATAGTTTCTTTCTTTATTATGAATTCTTACTAATTTTTGTAATGTTTCTTTTTTTATAAGTGGAGTATCCCCATATAATATTAATATATTTTCATTATCACCTATAAAATCTAATGCTTGCATAACAGCATGACCTGTACCTAATTGTTGTTTTTGATATCCATATTTTATATCAATACCTAAGCATGCTTTTACCATTGCACTTTGATGTCCTACTATTACCATTATATCTTCAGCATTAATATCATTTGCTGATTCTATAACATAATCTATCATCGTTCTGTCTAAAACTTTGTGTAAAACTTTTGGTATTTTAGACTTCATTCTTGTACCTTGACCACCTGCTAATATTATAACTTTTAATTTATTCATTATTACACCTCTTTTTAATTTATGGAACATAAGTTATTGCTTGTTTTCCCATTTGTTCCCAAGCATTTATAAAATCACTTTTAGGTTGTTTTTGAGTTATACCTGGGTACATAGGATCATTATAGTATATATATTCATTATCATATCCTGTTACTAAAACTGAATGTTCTCTATAAGTCATTTTTACATTACCTCTTGTTGTATTAAGATAACTAAATTCTTCATCTGGTAAATGTTTAAATCTTGTATTTATTATAATCCATATTGGAGAATTTTTATTTATATAATAATATAAATCGCTAAAATTTGCACCTGTAAGATTTAATGCCTCACCTCCTATATATTCTTTTAGAAGCTTATATATAGGTTCATTATAAACACCATATCCTTTATTTTCTTTTGTATATATGTCACCTACAAAACCTTGATGAGGATTTCCATTATACTCATTACCTTCTAAAGTAAATATAAAAGGTTCTTTTGTAATTTTTTCTGCAAGTTCCATTTTATTTACATTAAATCCCTTATAATTTAACATCATTGTAAGACTTGTAACTTCACACCCTCTAAATAGTTCTGGATATTGTCCTATATATGGAACATTTGATATTTGATAACTATTTTTAATAATAGTTTGACTATCCCATATGTAAGTATTACTTTCTCTAAAAAATATATAGGAATTTTCATATTTTTTTGCATAATCTAAAGCTTCTTTATAATCTATAAACTTCTTTAATAATTTATAACCTTGATATACTTCATAAGGTGGGTTACTATCCCATATCCATTTATAATCCCCTGTTTTTTTTATTGATGAATTTTCATATTTTTTTGCATAACTTAAAGCATCATCATAATTATCAAATACTTCTATTATTTTATCATTTTGATATACTTCATATGCAGTCAATCCTCTTTTAGTTACATATATTATTTTATCATCTATACTTTTACTAATATTATTATCTATCTTATATATTAAAAATATTAATATATTAACTATAACTATACATATAAGTAAAAAAATTATTATTATTTTTTCACTTTTTCGCAAAACAATTGCCTCCTAAATATATTTTATATTATATACTTATTATTTTACATTATTTAATTTTACATTATTTTAATATTTCTGTCTATATTTTATTTTTTAAATATTTATAATTAAATAGTTGATTATATAAAATAAATTTGTTATTATATATATTGTTAATAACTACATAGTTATTAACACACTTTCCACATACTGTTAATAACTATGTTGATTTATGTTTAAAACTTTTATAATTTCCTTATTTTTTAATATTTTTTATGTATATAACTAGTTTTCAACACATGTTGATTTCTTATTTTTTTTATAGTTTTAAACACAGTGTTGAAAACTTTTATTAACATTTTATTGATATTATTCTTTAATTATAAATTTAAATTTTTGTAAAATTTTAATCTTATTGGAGGTTTAAAATGAATACTTATGAAGACTATTGGGAAGCTTGTTTAAAATCTATGCAACAAGAACTAGGAGATTTTGCTTTCAAAACTTGGTTTGGTGACCTAAAATTTATATCATTTGAAAATAATACTATTATAATAAAATCTTCAGATGCATTCTATATAGAACATATAAAACTTAAATATATGTCTGTTTTTACAGCAGTTTGTGAACAATGCTTTAATAGTAAAAATCTAAATATTAGGCTTGTATTAGAAGAAGATATAAAAGAAATTTTAACTGAACCAAAAAAACAAATTAATGAAAATAACTTAAATCATAACTATATATTTGAAAATTTCGTTATTGGTGAAAGTAATCGTTTAGCTCATGCTGCTTCTGTTGCTGTTGCTGAAAGTCCTGGTATATATAATCCATTATTTTTATATGGTGATGTTGGTCTTGGAAAAACTCATCTTATGCATGCTATTGCTAACTATATTCTAGATAGAAACCCTAACACAAGAGTATTATATGCATCTTGTGAAAAATTTACTAATGAACTTATTACATCTATAAGAGAACAAAAAAATAAAGAATTTAGAGAAAAATACAGAAAAATAGATGTATTATTAATAGATGATATACAATTTATAGTTGATAAAACTCAAACACAAGAAGAATTTTTCCATACATTTAATGACCTTAAAGATTCTGGCAAACAAATAATAATATCTAGTGATAGACCACCTAATGAAATAGAAACTTTAACTGAAAGATTACGCTCTAGATTTGCTGGTGGACTTATAGCAGATATAAAAATACCTAATTTTGAAACAAGAACAGCTATTTTAGAAAAAAAAGCTGAATCTTTAAATATATTTATACCAAAAGAAGTTTCTCAATTTATAGCTCAATCTGTAAAAAGCAATATAAGAGAATTAGAAGGTGCTTTAACTCGTGTAATAGCTTATTCTAACCTTATAGGTTCAAGTCTTAGTGTTGAAGTTGCAGAAAATGCTCTTAAAGATATTATTCAAGAAAAAGAAGTTTCTATTTCTTCTGAAACAATCCTTGAAATAGTTTCTAATTATTTTGATATTAAAATTGAAGAAATAAAAAGTAAAAAAAGAAATCAACCTATTACAAATGCTAGACAAGTTTACATGTATCTTACAAGAGAAATTTTAAATTTATCTTTATTAAATATTGGAAAAAGTATTGGAAGAGATCATTCTACTGTTATACATGGAATTGAAAAAATTGAAAATAAAATGAAAAATGATAAAAATTTTGAAAATTCAATTTTAATACTAAAAGAAAAAATATTAAGAAAATAATTATTAACATTTTATGTTGAAAACTACTGTATAACTATGTTAATAATTTGTTAATAATTTATTTGTAATTTTATCAATTGTTGAAACTGTTGAAAACATATAAGTTTTCCAAATGATTTAAACATAGTTATAAACTGTCATTTTTATTGAATTTAATATATTTTAATACATTTTTCCACAGTTTCAACATAGCCTACTACTAATACTACTAAATAATATATTATATATATGTATATTTTTCCATATAAAATTTTAAACAATTAAAAGGAGTTTTTATTATGAAAATAAATTGCAAAAAAGAAATACTTTTAAATAATATAAATATTGTATTAAAATCGGTTGCTTCAAGAACAACTATACCTATTTTAGAATGTATATTACTAAAAGCTGACAAGGATGGATTTAAATTAATATCTAATGATTTAGAAGTTGGAATAGAAACAATTAATATAGAATCAGATATTATTGAAAAAGGAATAGTAGCTTTAGAAGCTAAAATTTTTTATGATATTATAAGAAATATGCCAGAAGGAAATATAACTATAGAAGTAAAAGAAAATAATAAAACTATAATAAAAAATGGAAAAACAGAATTTAAAATATTAGGACAAAATGGAAATGAATTTCCAACTCTTAATGAAATAAAAAGAGAAGAAAAATATAGCATAAATTCAAATATTTTAAAAAATATGATTAAACAAACTAAATTTTCTGTATCTAATGATGAATCTAAACCAATATTAACGGGTGAGTTAATTGAAATAAAAGAAGGATATTTAAATATCGTTGCTATAGATGGATTTAGAGTATCTTTTAGATGTACAAAGGTGAATAAAGATTTTAAAAATGCTGAAGTTGTTGTTCCTGCTAAAACATTAAATGAAATTATAAAAATATTACCAGATAAAGAAAATAGTATAGTTAATTTATATTTTAATGAAAATAATATTTTATTTGAACTTGAAAACTGCATAGTAGTATCTAGATTATTAGATGGCGAATTTCTAAAATATGAACAAATTTTTACAGAAGATTACAATACAAAGATTAAATTAAATAGAGTTGATTTATTAAGTAGTTTAGAAAGAGCTTCTTTAATATCAAAAGATAATAAAAAAACACCTGTAAAATTAGAAATAACAAATAATGATAACTTAATTATAACATCTAATACAGAATTTGGAACATCTTATGAAGAAGTTTTTATTGAATTAGAAGGTGAAAGTCTTAATATAGCATTTAATCCTAAATATTTAATAGATGCTTTGAAGGTGATAGAAGATGATGAAATTACAATACAGTTTATGACATCCCTTAGTCCTTGTATTATAAAAGGAATAGATAATAATGAATACAAATATTTAATTTTACCATTAAAAATTAATGAATAAAATATTAAATATAGATAAATAAAGGAGAAAAATATGAAAGAAATAAAATTTAATACAGACTTTATAAAATTACAACAATTTATAAAATTAAGTGGAATAGTAGGTCAAGGTTCAGATGCTAAAATACTTATATTAGATGGTATTGTAAAAGTAAATGGAATAGTTTGTACTGAAAGAGGCAAAAAAATAAGAGATGGAGATATTATAGAAATAGAACAATTTGGTACATTTAAAGCAATAGGTGAATAAAAAATGTATGTAAAAAAAATATCTTTAAAAAATTATAGAAACATAAAAAATTTAGATTTAAAACTTCAAAATAATATAAATATTTTTTATGGTAAAAATGCACAAGGAAAAACTAATTTACTTGAAAGTATATATATAGCAGCAACAGGAAGAAGCCATAGAACACATAAAGATAAAGATTTAATAAAATTTGGTGAAAATGAAGCACATATAAAATTAGAAATTGAAAAAGAAAATATTTATGATAAAATAGATGTACATTTAAAAAATAATAGCAAAAAAGGGATTGCAATAAATAATATACCTATTAAGAAATTAGGTCAACTTTTTGGTTATCTTAACGTTGTTATATTTTCACCAGAGGATTTGAATCTTATAAAACAAGGTCCACAAGAAAGAAGAAAATTTTTAGATATGGAACTTTGTCAAGTTAGTAATATATATTATTATAATTTATATCAATATTATAAAGTTTTAAAACAAAGAAATAGTTTACTAAAAAAAATACATAATGATATAAGTTTAAAAGAAAGTATTTTTATATGGGATAATCAACTTATAAACTTTGGTAAAAAAATAATAGAAATAAGAAAGTTGTTTATTGAAAAATTAAGTGTTATATCAAGTAATATACATAAAAATATTACAAGTGACAAAGAAATATTAAATATAAAATATAAACCAAATGTTTTTGTTAATGATTTTGAAGAAAAATTAAAAAAAGGATTAGAAAAAGATATAACATACACAACAACTTCATATGGTCCACATAAAGATGATATCTTATTTTTAATAAATAATATAAATGTTAGAGATTTTGGATCACAAGGACAACAAAGAACAGTATCTTTAAGTACAAAACTTGCTGAAATAAAACTTATAGAAGAAGAAAAAGGTATATTGCCTGTTTTACTATTAGATGATGTATTATCTGAATTAGATAAAGATAGGCAAAAATTTTTAATAAATAATATAAAAAATTTGCAAGTTATTATTACTTGTACAGGTGTTGAGGATGTTTTAAAAAATTTATCTGAAAATTGTAATATTTTTAATGTTTCAAATGGTGAAATAATAGTTGATAGAAGTTAATATATGCAAAATAATTAATTTTATTCTAAAAATTAAAAAAATTAAAAAAATTAAAAAAAATATGACAAAATATACTGTTAAAAGCCTATAATATATGTTATAATATATATTATAGGCTTTTAACAGTTAATATTATAATATAAGGTTTAGATTAGTGAAAATGTAAAATATAAAAGCCTTTTAGAAAATAAAATTAAAATGAAAATTATTTTTTAATAAATACTAATTTTTATAAATAATATTATATTTAGAATTAGTTAATATATTAAGTATTTTGCTTTTAAAAGGAGACTGTAAATGAAACCAGAATACAATGAAAATCAAATACAAATATTAGAAGGATTAGAAGCAGTTAGAAAACGTCCTGGTATGTATATAGGTTCAACATCTAGTAGAGGTCTTCATCACCTTGTTTATGAAATAGTAGATAATGCAGTAGATGAAGCTTTAGCAGGACATTGTTCTGAAATAGAAGTATGTATAAATAAAAAAAATAGTATAATTGTAAAAGATAATGGTAGAGGTATACCTATTGGAATTCATCCACAAAAAGGTATACCAGCTGTAGAAGTTGTATTTACTATATTACATGCAGGTGGTAAATTTGGAGGTGGAGGTTATAAAGTATCCGGTGGTCTTCATGGAGTAGGTGCATCTGTTGTTAATGCACTTAGTGAATGGCTTACTGTAAAAATATATAATGATGGCAAAATTTATGAACAGAAATATTCTAGAGGAGATGTTTTAACAAAACTTAATGTTATAGGTGAATGTGATAAAAATATAACTGGTACAGAAATAGAATTTAAACCAGACTATAAAATATTTGATGAAATAGAGTATAGTTATGATACATTAAAACAAAGATTACAAGAAACAGCTTTTTTAACAAAAGGTATAAAAATAACATTAAAAGATTTAAGAGAAGAAAATGTTAGAGAAAAAACTTTTCATTATGAGGGAGGCATAAAAGAGTTTGTAGGACATATAAACAAAAATAAAATGCCAATATATGAAGAAGTTTTTTATTGTGAAGGTACAAAAGATAATATTTTTGTAGAAATAGCCTTTCAACATAATGATGGATATTTAGAAAATAACTATTCATATGTTAATAATATTAACACTATAGATGGTGGTACACATGTAGCAGGATTTAGAAGTGCTATAACAAAAACAGTAAATGATTATGGTAAAAAATTCAATTTATTAAAAGATACTGAAAAAATAACAGGTGATGACATAAGAGAAGGTTTAACATCTGTTATAAGTATAAAAATAGAAGAACCTCAATTTGAAGGACAAACAAAAAGTAAACTTGGAAGTAAAGAAGCAAAAAATGTAGTAGATAATGTTTTATCTGAACATTTAACTTATTTTTTAGAAGAAAACCCAACAATAGGGAAAGTTATTATAGAAAAAGCATTAGTTGCTTCTCGTGCTAGAGATGCTGCTAAAAAAGCTCGTGAACTTGTAAGGAGAAAGTCTGCTCTTGAAGTTGGACGACTTCCAGGTAAATTGACAGATTGTAGTGAGAAAGACCCAAGTAAATGTGAATTATATATAGTTGAGGGTAACTCTGCAGGGGGTTCTGCTGTTAATGCTAGAACACCAAAAACACAAGCTATACTACCACTTAGAGGTAAAATATTAAATGTTGAGAAATCAAGACTTGATAAAATATTAGGTAATGAAGAAATACGTTCTATGATAACTGCTTTTGGGACAGGTATTCATGATGATTTTGACATAGAAAAACTTAGATATCATAAAATAGTACTTATGACAGATGCAGATGTAGATGGAGCACATATAACAACATTACTTTTAACATTTATATTTAGATTTATGACACCACTAATTGAACATGGATATGTATACTTAGCTAAACCACCACTTTATAAAATAGAAAAGGGTAAAAAAGAATATTATGCATATAGTGATGCTGAACGTGATGAAATACTAGAACAAATAGGTACAGATGGATTAAAACCTATACAACGCTATAAAGGTCTTGGTGAAATGGACGCAGAACAATTATGGGAAACAACAATGGATCCAGAAAAACGTATTTTATTAAGAGTAACACTAGAAGATGCAAGACTTGCAGATGAAGTATTTGACCAATTAATGGGTGATAGAGTAGAACCAAGACGCGAATTTATACAAGAAAATGCAAGATTTGTTACAAACTTAGATGTATAATACACTAAAGAAAGGAAAAATATTATGTCTGAAAACCAATTTGAACACTATGATAAAATAATAGACACCGAAATAGCAGATAAGATGAAAAGCTCTTATATAGAGTATGCTATGAGTGTTATTGTTTCAAGGGCTCTACCAGACGTTAGAGACGGACTTAAGCCAGTTCATAGACGTATACTATATGCTATGAATAAGCTTAACCTAGAGCCTAATAAGGGCTATAAAAAGTGTGCTAACATAGTAGGTGAAACAATGGGTAAATATCACCCACATGGTGATACTGCTATATATGATGCTCTAGTTAGAATGGCACAAGATTTTTCTATGCGTTATATGCTTGTAGATGGACACGGAAATTTTGGTTCTATAGATGGTTATCCAGCTGCTGCACATAGATATACAGAAGCTAAACTTAGTAAAATAGCTGTTGAAATGCTTTCTGATATAGAAAAAAATACAGTAAATTTTGTAGATAATTATGATAGTACAGAAAAAGAACCAGAAGTATTACCTTCAAGGTTCCCTAATCTTCTTGTAAATGGTTCATCTGGTATAGCTGTTGGTATGGCAACAAATATACCACCACATAATCTTACAGAAGTAATAGATGGACTTTTAAAAATAATTGATAATAAAATACAAGAAAATAGAGAAACAGATATAGATGAACTTTTAAACATAATTAAAGGTCCAGACTTTCCTACAGGTGCTACAATACTTGGCAAAGCTGGTATAAGAGCTGCTTATATGACAGGTAAAGGTAAATTGCGTTTACGCTCTACTGCTGAAATAGAAACAACTAAGACAGGAAAAGAAAGAATTGTAGTAACAGAAATACCTTATCAAGTAAATAAATCTAGAATGATAGAAAAAATAGCAGAACTTGTAAAAGATAAGAAAATAGAAGGTATAACAGATATAAATGATGAATCAGATAGAAATGGAATAAGAGTTGTAATAGAGTGTAGAAAAGATGCAAATGCAAATGTTATACTAAATCAATTATATAAATATTCACAATTACAAGAAAATTATAGTATAAACTTTTTATCTATTGTTGATGGAGTACCTAAAACTTTAAATTTAAAAGAAATTTTAGAATATTATTTAAAACATCAAGAAGAAGTTGTAACAAGAAGGACACAATTTGATCTAGATAAGGCTTCAAAAAGGGCACATATTTTACAAGGTCTTTTAAAAGCTCTTGATTATATAGATGAAATTATAAATATAATCAGGTCTAATAAAGATATAAAAGATGCAAAATCAATACTTATTGAAAAATTTGATTTCACTAATGAACAAGTAGATGCTATATGTGAAATGCGTCTTAGAAGTTTATCTGGTCTTGAAAGGAATAAATTAGAAGAAGAATATTCTAAACTTAATGAGCTTATAAAAGAATTAGAAACTATATTAAATAGTGAAAATAGGCTTTTAGAAGTAATAAAAGAAGAATTTTTACAAACAAAAGCTAAATTTGGTGATGAGAGAAGAACAACTATTGTTCAAGATGAGGGAGACTTATATATAGAAGACCTTATAGAAGATGAAATGAGTGTTATAACAATGACACATTTTGACTACATTAAAAGATTACCATTGTCTACATATAAAAGTCAAAACAGAGGTGGTAAAGGTATAATAGGTATGCAAACAAGAGATGAAGATTTTGTTAAAAATCTATTTTTAAGTAGCAATCATAGTTTTATATATTTCTTTACAAATAAAGGTAAAGTATATCGTATAAAAACTTTTGAAATACCAGAAGCGGGACGTACTGCTAAAGGAACACCTATTATAAATTTATTACAACTTGATAATGGTGAAAAGATAACAGCTGTTATACCAGTAAAACAAAATAGAAATAATGAAGAAATAGCTAAAGATGAATATCTTGTAATGACTACTAAAAAAGGTATTATTAAAAAGACAAAAATATCAATGTTTAATAATATTAGAAAAATGGGTCTTATAGCAGTAAATCTTAGAGAAGATGATGAGCTTATATCTGTTAAAAAAATAACAGATGGGCAACATATGTTTTTAGCTACAAAATTAGGTATGTCAATAAGATTTAGTGAGCAAGATTTTAGAGAATTAGGAAGAAATGCAACAGGTGTAAAAGCTATTAATTTAAATAAAGGTGATGAAGTAGTCGCATCTGAAGTTATAGAAGAAGATAAGAAAATTCTTATAGTATCTGAAAAAGGTTTTGGTAAATGTACATTAAGTGATGAATATAGACCACAAACAAGAGGTGGAAAAGGTCTTAAAACATATAAAATAACTGAAAGAACAGGTAATGTTATAGATGTAAAAATGATAGATGATAAAGAAGAAATTATTATGGTTACATCTGAGGGTGTTATTATTAGAATAAGGGCTAAAGATATATCTACAACAAGTCGTATAACACAAGGTGTTAAACTTATAAATGTAAATGATGATGTTAAAGTTATGAGTGTTGCCAAAATTTCAGAAGATTATATAGAAAATGAAGAAACAGAAGAATTAGTATAAAAACTTATAAAAGAGTATGGATTTTTCTATACTCTTTGTAAGTTGTAAAATAAATGTTAAGAATATTATTATTTTTACCGAAATAAATATAAAAGAATTATAAAATATTTTGGAGGGTGAAATTATGATTTTAAACACAAATAGACAAGCTTTATTAGCAACAAATGCTTTATGGCATAGAAATAATGCTTTAGGAAAAGCATCAACAAATTTATCAATAGGTACAAAAGTAAATAAAACAGGTGATGACCCAACAGGTATGGCTGTTTCTAATAAAATGAAATTACAAATAAAAGGATTAGAAATGGCAGATAGAAATGTTAATGATGCTGTTTCTTTAATACAAACTGCTGAAGGCAGTATAAGTGAAATGCAAGATATTGTTCAAAGAATGAGAGAATTAGCTGTTCAAGGGTCTAATGGAACATTAACACCTGAAGATAAAGAACTTATTCAAAAAGAAATAGAACAACTAGCACAAGAATTAGATGGAATGGCTGAAAGGTCAGAATTTAATAAAAGACATTTATTAAATGATGATTATGAAGAACTTACATTTCATGTAGGTAGTAACCATACAGATAACTTTACAATTAGTTTAAAAGCCTTAAACTCAGCTGTTTTAGGTATAAGTATAATAGATTCACCAGAATATGATAAAAATGGTAATATTGTTGCAGGTGGTGCTATAGTACCAGGTTTAGATTATACAAGAGATGGTGGAGCAGAAGAAGCAATAGAAAGATGTGATGAAGCTTTAGAAAGAATAAATATATATAGAGGTAATTTAGGTGCAAGTATAAATAGATTAGAAAAAATAAGTAGTTCTTTAGTTATATCAGAGGAAAATACTCGTGCAGCTTTATCAAGAGTAGTAGATACAGATATGGCAGGAGAAATGGCAGAATATACAAAAAATAATGTATTAGTGCAAGCTGGTATATCTATGTTATCACAAGCAAATCAAAGACCTAACCAATTATTATCACTATTACAATAGGTATTAAAATATGGGTATAAATAAACAAGATTATGTAGCAAAAATAGCTACAGCCAGTCCTTTAAAACTAGTTATAATAAATTTTGAAATAATTTTAGATTATTTAGAAGAAAGTAAAAAAAATATAGATAATCAAAAAGAATTTGACTTTAATATACTTAAAGCTAGACAATTTTTAGGAGAGCTTAGAGGTAGTTTAAATATGAAATATGAAATATCCACACAGTTATTAACAATGTATAACTATGTAGATAGACAATTAGCTATATTTTTATTTAGTAAAAAATTAGAAGATTTAGAGGCTGGAACAAAAGTTTTAAAAACTATAATGTCAGGATTTGAAGAAATAG
>CALWDX010000055.1 GCA_944376805.1 uncultured Clostridia bacterium | reverse complement strand
TCTTCTTTAAGTTCTTTTAAATATTCTGTAACTTTTTCATTATCTTTATATTTAGATTGTATACTATTAATATAATGACCAACTGTAAATAAACTTAAATTGTATTCTATATTTTCAATATCTTTTTTAGTATCTTTTTCTATTTCTATTATAAGTTTCATTGCATTTGTAGCATCTTCTTGCAATTCTTCAGACTTTTTATTTATAATTTCTTTTTCTTCTTCATCTAAATCTTCATATTCTTCTTCAGATATAGTTTCACCATCTATAATAGGCATAAAATATATACCAGTATTAGAATTTTTTATTCCAAAATCTTTTTCTCTAGCAAGTTCTGTTATTTGTTTTATAATTTCATCTCTTTTTTTATTATATTTTTTAACAATTCTATTTTTTTCTTCTTCATGTTCTTTAGAAGAAAATGCTTTTGGTATTTCAACACTAAGGGTATATATTAAATCATCTATTTCTTCTTTAAATTCTTTACCAAGACCAGCTTCTAAAAATAAAGCTTTAGGACATTTAGGATTTTCAAAATTATATACATAAACTAAATCATCTGGAGTTTTTTCATTTATTGCATATTTTTCTGCATATTTTTTAGAAAATGTAGCTTTACCAGCACCAACAGGACCACTAATATATATATTATAACCTTTATTTTTTATATTAAGCCCAAATTCTAATGCCTCTATAGCTTTGCATTGACCTATCACATTATTATCAGCCTCTATATTTTCAAGTTTTTCTATAAGTTTTATATCACAAACACCTTTTAAATCTTTATATTTAAGCTCTTTAACCATACTAGCACCTCCTGTTTATTTTATGGTTATAAATGTTTCCACATTAAAATAGCATCTTCTTTATTATCATCATAATATTCTTTTCTTATACCCTCAATAATAAAACCTTTTTTCTTATATAAGTTTTGAGCTATATTATTACTTGTTCTAACTTCTAAAGTTATACCTATCATTTCTTTTTCTTTAGCTATATTTATAAGCTCATCTATTATTTTACTACCTATACCTTTTCTTCTATATTCATTTTTAACAGCTATATTAGTAATATGACCTTCATTTATAACATGCCACATACCACCATAACCTATTATTTCATTATTTTCTTTAGCTACTATATAAATAGCCATTTTATTTTTAGTAAGTTCATCATAAAAAGATTTTTCACTCCAAGGAATAGAAAAACAATCTTCCTCTATTTTATGAACATCTTTTATATGTTCTGTTGTCATTTTTAAAACTTCCATTATTATTTGTTTTTCCTTTCTTCAAGTTCTCTTTCAGCTTGAGCTTTTCTAAGGTATTCTATTTCTACATTATTATAATCTACATACTTTTGTTGCTTTTCATATAAAAAAGCAAGACTTGCAACAGAACTAGCTTTTTGCATATTTAAAGAAATAGGAGCAAAATTTTCGTCTTTAAAATGTTGTTTTATAATATTTTTGTAAGCTATCGAACCATCTCCTAAAAAAATAGGCTCTATATCATTATCTAATATATAGCTTAAAAGTTCTTTTATAGTTGTTGCTTGTTCTTCTAAAATAGGCTCTAATATACCATTTTCATTTTTGTAAATACCAGCAAAAACTCTTTCAGCCTTTGCATCTATAATAGGTACAATAAATCTACCACTATCTATTATATTATAAGCCATTACTTCTAATGTTGAAATTGGTATTATTTTTTTATTTAGTGTATGTGCCATAGCTTTAACAGTAGCAGCACCTATTCTTAATCCTGTAAATGAGCCTGGACCTTTTGAAAAAGCAAAATAATTTATATCTTCCAAATCCATTTCCAACATTTTTAAAAGATTATCTATAATAGGCATAATTGTTACAGAATGATTTTGTTTATAATTTAAATTTATTTCTCCTAATATTTTATTCTCATTAGCAATAGCAACAGATGCAACTATCCCACTTGTATCAACTGCAAGTATATTCATTTTTTTCCACCTCTACAATTCTATAATCTTCACCTTTTTCTAAATCTTTATATATTTTTATCCAAGTAGCATTTTTAGGTATAATATCTTTTATCATTTCTGCCCATTCTATAAGGCAAACACCATTACTAAAAAAATATTCTTCATAACCTATATCATAAAGCTCTTCTATATCATTTATTCTATAAACGTCAAAATGATAAAAAGGAAGTCTACCTCCATCATATTGATTAACAATAGTAAAAGTAGGGCTTGTAATATCTTCATCTATTAAAAGCCCTTTAGAAAAACCTTTGCTAAATTGAGTTTTACCTGTACCCAAATCACCACAAAGACAATATATATCACCAGCTTTTGCATTTTTAGCTATATTATATGCTATTTCTTTTGTTTCTTTTTCTGAAAAAACTTCTATTCTCATAAATAAACCAACCTAATATAAAATATTAAAAATATCTTTTTATAAATATAAGATATTTTATATTATTTTATCATATTTTTAACAAGTTAACAATATTTGTCCAAAAATAATGATATTCTTCTCCAATATATTTTTCTTTCTACCATTTCTGAAACAATATGACCTGCATTATTTACAATCATTAATTCTTTATCACAATTAGCCTCTTTATATAAATCAAAAACCATATATGTTGGCACAAAATCATCTGTTGCACCATGAATAAAAAATATAGGTAATTTATTTTTCTTAATTTGTTTTATAGTAGAAGCTTTTTTTAAAGAATAACCATTTTTAAACTTACATATTATATTCATAATAAATAAGAAAGATAAAACAGGTACTTTTTTAGATTTTTTTAATTGATGTTTAAAAACTTCATAAGCAGAAGTAAAAGCACAATCTGATATAATACATTTTACATTTTTAGGTAATTTTTCACCAGAAGCCATTAAAATTGTACTTGCGCCCATAGATACACCATATAAAACTATTTCAGCTTTTTTATTAATCTTTCTTATTTTTTTAATCCATTCTATTAAGTCTAATCTATCATGCCAACCCATACCAACATAATTTCCACCACTAATTCCATGTCCTCTTAAATCTGGTAACAATACATTATAACCCTTTTTATAAAATTTTCTAGCTACACAATACATAAGTCTACCATTTGCACCATATCCGTGTAATATAATTACCCACTTATTACTATCATTTATAAACCATTCACCAAACAATATAGTTTTATCAAAACTTTTTACTTTTAATCCCTTTACTAAAGTAGTTTTTACCCATTGTTTTATTTTACCTTTTTCTTCTTCAAAATCTTTTAATATAATTTTAGTTTCATCTATGACATCTAATAACTTCATCATAGCAAATTTATTTGTTCTACTTAAACATATATTATAAAGATACATAATAGCAAAATATAATTCTCTTAAAAATATAAAAATAAATCCTATAAAAAAAAATAAGCTAAATTTATATTTTATATTTTTCATAAAAATCACCTCTATTTTATTATGTCCATAACCATTTTTTAAATTCTAAATTTATATAATAACTAATATTATAAACTAATTATTACATTTTAATTGCTATTTCTTACATTTTAGTTGACAAAAAAATCAAAAATATATATACTTAATTAGAACCTATTTTTAACTATTTTATATGTTAAACAATAGCCACTATTTTCAATTTTTAAGAATAAAAATAAAATATGCCTAATTATTTTTATTCTTAAAAATACTAAATTAATTTTATAGGCTAGGAGAATAAAGTCATGAAAAAATTTTCAAAAATAATTACTGTAATATTAATGTTTTCTATGTTAGTATTAAGTCTTACTGGTTGTGGTAGCGACCCTACAAAAGATGCTGAAGCTGCGGTGTCAAAAAATTTAGATGAAGTAAAAAATGTAAGTGATGAAACTTATAATGAATATATGCAACTTCTAGGATTAGCTTCTTTAGAAATACCTGAAGAAAGTACAGAACAATTAAAAACATTTGTCAAAACTATTCTTGATAATATTGATTATAAAATAGTTTCATCTGAAAAAGTTGATGACAATAATGTTACTGTAAAAACTGATATAACATCAATAAATATGAAAGCCATTATGGAAAAATTTCAACAAGAGGTAGCTAATTTAAGTTCAAGTGAAGATATTAAAAACCTTTCTCAAGAAGAACTTACTAAAAAAGCGTTTGAATTATTAGCAAATACTGTAAATCAATCTGATTTAGAAAAAGTTACAACTACAGTTGATATATCTGTTACTAAAGTTGATAAAGAATGGCAACCTACAATGGATTCTGAAATAATAAATGCTATTTATGGTGATATGCTTAATTCTGAAGAATAAAAATAATGAGTATAGATTTTTTCTATACTCTTATTTTTTTAATTTTAGCTCCAATATTTTTAAGTTTTTCTTCTATATTATAATAACCTCTTTCTATATGGTATATATCACTTATTTCAGTTACTCCTTCTGCGCACAACCCTGCAATTATAAGTGCTGCTCCTGCTCTTAAATCTGTAGCTTTTACTTTAGAACCTGTTATTTTTTCTACTCCACTTATAATAGCACTACTCCCCTCCACTTTTATATTAGCTCCCATAAGACTTAACTCTGATGCGTGCATAAATCTATTTTCAAATATAGTTTCATTTATAATACTTGTACCATTTACAATAGACATAAGACTCATAAATTGAGGTTGCATATCTGTTGGAAACCCAGGATAAGGCATAGTTTTTATATCAACATTTTTAAATATATTTTTACTATAAACTTTTATTAAATTGTCTTTTTCTTCTATATCAACATTTATTTCTTTAAGTTTAGAAGTAATAGCTTTTAAATGCTCACAATTTATATTAAATATATTTATTTCACCTTTTGTAGCTGCTCCTAAAACTAAAAAAGTACCTGCTTCTATTCTATCTGGTATTATTGTATGTGTACAGTTATTAAGACTATCTACTCCTTTTATTTTTATAGTTTCTGTACCTCCTCCTTCTATTTTAGCCCCCATTTTATTTAAAAATTCTATTAAATCAACTATTTCTGGTTCTGTTGCACAATTAGACACTATTGTTTCACCTTTTGCTAACACACTTGCCATTATTATATTTTCAGTAGCTCCAACACTTGGAAAATCTAAATATATTTCTGTTCCTATTAAACCATTTTTAGCATTAATTTCAATTACTCCATGCTCTTGTATAATTTCTGCACCTAAAGCCTTAAAGCCTTTTAAATGTAAATCAATAGGTCTAACACCTATTGCACAACCTCCTGGCATTTGTATAGAAACTTTCCCAAATCTAGCAAGTAAAGGTCCTGCTAATAAAAATGATGCTCTTATTTTTTTTACTAATTCATAACTAACTTGTTTATTAAAAATATTTTTTGTATTTATATTTAAAGTTTTATTTATTAAATCTTTATTAACAGTTATACCTATTTCTTTTAATAAATTACACATTATATTTATATCTGATAAAAAAGGAACTCTTTTAATTATTACATTTCCATTTGACAATATACAAGCAGCAAGTATTGGTAAACAAGAATTTTTTGCTCCCTCTATATAAATATCACCTTTTAAATTTAAACTTTGTTCTATTAAAAATTTATCCATTATATTCTCCTTTACTTTTACTCTATAAAACATATAAATTATTTTACCCCTTTTTTTAAATTAAAAACTTAATATTTGACATATTTTAAATAAAGTTTTAAAATATGTTTATATAACTATAAAAATATAATTATAGATAGGTGGAATAATATGAAATGTTTTAATATAACTTTAGATACAGTTGAAAAAGTAAAAGAGTTTTCTAATTTAATAAACAAATTTGATGGTGAATTTGATTTAATATCTGATAACTATATTATAGATGCTAAATCTATTATGGGTATTTTTAGTTTAGATTTAAAAAAACCTTTAAAATTAGAAGTAAATAATGTAGTTAATTTAGATGAATTAGAAATTTTATTAAAAAATTTTATGTAAATTATTTAATATATCTATTGATATTTTTATTATTAGGTATAAATCTATAAACTTTATATAATAATTTTGTATAATAATTTATATATTTATTAGGAATAAATTATTGATTTTTGGATAAAAATATATTATAATGTTTATAGATTATTTTTCTGGAATGTTCGTTTACCCTTTATTTTGAACCTACATTTCTCATAAGGGATTCCTACATCTAAAAGAATATGTCAGGCCTCAAGCTAATTCCCTTTGGGCAGAGGAAGACAAATGTCTTTTATGCGGAAACCCACCTAGCCTAAGCTAGGTGTCAAAAGAGGGCACCGGCATTCTGGTATAAAAGGCTTTTATAGCCTTTTTTATTTTGTATATTTTCCCACTTAATTTAATCTTATATTTTATATTATATTTTTATATTTTTTCTATATATAAAATTAATTTATCCTAAAAAATAATCCAGCTTAAATTTTTATTTTTCTAAGCAAAATACTATTAATGAGGTGAAAAGAAAAAATGAATAGAGAACTATTTGAAGAATATCCTATACCAAAAGCTATAGGTAAATTAGCATTGCCCACTATTTTAGGTATGCTAGTAAATATTATTTATAATATGGCTGATACATTTTTTGTTGCTCAAACACAAGACCAAAATCAAGTTGCAGCAGTTACACTATCTATGCCTATATTTATGTTACTTATGTCATTTGGCAATATATTCGCAATAGGTGGTGGCTCTTATGTATCAAGATTACTAGGTGAAAAAGATATGCAAAAAATTAAAAATGTTACTTCTTTTAGTTTTTATGCTTGTATTCTTGTTGGTATAGTTTGTGGTGCTACACTTATTATATTTATGGAACCTATTTTAAAATTTATAGGTACAAGTTCTAATACATATAATTTTACAAAATCATATTTGTTAATAATAGCTCTTGGTGCTCCTTTTGTATGTTTACAAACTTCTTTTGGTGGTATAGTTCGAGCAGAAGGTGCTTCAAAACAAGCTATGATAGGTATGATGATAGGTACTATATTAAATATAATTTTAGACCCTATTATGATTTTAAATATGAATATGGGGGTAAAAGGTGCTGCATTAGCTACTATAATTGGTAATATTGCAAGTTGTATATACTATATTTATTATTTCTTATTTAGAAAAACTTGTCTTTCTATAAATATAAAAGATTTTGTATTAAAATCTGATATTATAAAAAATATTTTAATGATTGGTATACCTGTTTCATTAAATACTATATTAATAAGTGGTGCTAATATTATATTAAATAACTTTGCTGCATCTTATAGTGATACAGTTGTTACTGCTCTTGGTATTTCAGGTAGAGTTAATATGATTGCTATTATGTTATTACTTGGTTTATCTCAAGGTTCTCAACCTTTTATTGGTTATAACTTTGCTTCTAAAAATTATGATAGAATGCATCAAGCTATAAAATTTAGTATGATTTGTTCTATTATTATTGGTGTTACAACATTTGTAATTACATTTATATTTGCAGAACCTATTGTTAAAATATTCTTATCTGAACCACCTGAAGTTGTTTCTTATGGTAAATATTTTATTAGAGCTAATATGTCTGCTTGTACTATTTTAGGTGTTCAATTTATACTTATGTCAACTTTTCAAGCAATGGGTAAAGGTGGTTCTGCACTTATAGTTTCATTATGTAGACAAGGTTTTGCCTTTGTACCTGCTATAATTATTGGTAATATGTTATTTGGTTTAAATGGTATTGTTTGGGCTCAACCTTTTGCTGATGTTTCTTCTGTAGTAATATCTTCAACTATGTATTTCTTTATAAATAGGAATATTAAAAATAAAGAATAAATAAACAAATAATAAAAATATTAAAAACTAGATAATTAAATCTAGTTTTTAATATTTTTTTCACAAAAGTTATAAAAATTTTTATATGTTATTTTTTCTAAAATATCTTTACCATATATTTTTTCTATTTTATCAAATAAATTTTCATATTTAGATACATCTTCTAAATTTTTTGGTGTTTCTTCTATTCCATCAAAATCTCCACCTAAACAAATTTTATCATACCCTATTAAATTACCTATATATTCTATATGTTTAAAAATATCTTCTTCTGTTGCAATATTATTATTAGTTAAAAATTTAGGATATAAATTTATACCAACTATTCCTTCACATTCTTTTATAGCTTTTAATTGTTCATCTTTTAAATTTCTATAGTGATTACAAATGGTATATGAATTAGAATGTGTAGCTATAAAAGGCTTTTTAGCCATTTTATATAAATCCCAAAAACCAGCTTCATTTAAATGTGATACATCTATAACCATATTTATATCATTCATTATTTTTATTGCTTCTCTTCCAAAAGGTTTTAACCCTTCTGTTGATTTTGTAAAAGCTCCAAAACCAATATTGTTTTCATAATTCCAACATAAAGTAAAAATTCTAACACCTTTATTGTAAAAGTGTTGTATATTATCTAAATTATCCTCTATACTTTCTCCACCTTCTATAGATAACATAGCATTTATTTTACTATTTGAATTTATATCATTAAAACATTTAACCTTTTTAATAAATTGATTATTTTTATTCACTTGTTCTTCAAAAAAATCAATCATTTTATTAGTAATATTAAATGCATCTTTATAATATTTTTTAGCTAACCATATAGCAAATATTTGTGTTGGTTTATTATATTTATTTAATCTTTCTATGTCTATATGTAAATTATTTTTAAAAAATTCTTGTTTTCTCTCATAAGTTGCTGTAATAGTATCACAATGTAAATCTACAAAATTATACATATATTTTACCTCTAAATTTCTTTTTTATTTTAATTTTTTGAGAATATTTTTTTTAATATTGATAATACTATAATTGGAGGTGATAATATGGCTACTAATAGTTGTATTAAATGTACAATATCTAATTGTAAACATTTTGATAAATCTAATTATTGTAAATTAAACACAATTTCTGTTGGTGGTAATTGTAGTTGTACAGACTGCAAAGGTACAGAATGTAGAAGTTTTGAATTAGGTAATTAGAATACTTTAGGCTTTATATGGTGTGTATTATATAGACCATATAAAGCCTTTTAATTATTTTAATATAACAGGTATAAGTCCTATTACAAAACCTAAAACACCACCTATTATAGTAATAGCATTAAGTTCTTTTTTAGTTACAGAAACTATTAAATTTTCTATTGTATCTATATCAAAACTATTTATTTTATTTTCTATCATTTTAGATATAGGTATACTAGCTAATATTTTATCTCCTTCTTTATCTATAAACTTTTCTATAATATTAAAGATTTTATCTTTAAAATTTATTATATTTATCTTATTTAATATAAAATTTATATTAATATTTAAAATTTTATTACTATTATTTTTAATATAACTTTCTATATAATTATAAATTGTATTAATTATTTTATTATTTATTAAATTTTCAATAATTTTTCTAATATTTTGTTTTAGATCTTCTTTATTTATAATATTGTTTATATTATCCAATAGTTTTGTTTTATCAATATATTTTTTAATATTTTCATTATTAGATTTATCTTTTATAAAAAGTCTTGTATTTTCAGGCAATTTTTCGTATATTTCTAAAATAGTTTTATTTTGATATAAAGATATAAATTCAAATATTTTTAATCCTATAATATTTTGATTTTCACTATTATTTAAGTAGGAAATAATATTTTCTTTTATACTGTTATATACTTTATCTGTATTTAAAAATAGACCAGCAAAAGTACCTATATTTTCTTCTATTATATTTTTTACAAAAGAACTTAATTTTTCATTTAAGTTTTCATCTGTTTTTAGTTTTTCAGATATAATAGTACAAATTTTAGGTATATTTTCAAATATATTAATTTTTATATCAGATATACTTTCATCATCTATTATATCACATAATTTTAAATTATAAATATTATTTTTAATATTTTCATTATTGATCAAGTTTATAATAACATTTTCTATTTTTTCCTTTAAATAATCATTTTTATCTACATCATCTATATAAGTATAAACTTTTTCACAAATGATATTACATAAAACTTCTTTATTTTTTTCACTATTTAAAAATTGTTTTATATAATTTAATAATTTATCTTCTATATTATTTATAATATTATCTTTTTTATCTTTATATAATATATTTAATATTTCTTCTATTGTATAATCTTTTTCTTTTAACTTATTAAAATTTTTTTCTATTAATAAATATATTTTTTCTTTATTTTCTTCACAAAATAAATTTTCTTCTATTGTATCTTTATTTAATATCTTTTCTTCTGTTACAACTGCTATTTTTTTTGCTAACTTTTCACGCTCTTTAGGTATAAGACCTGGTGTAAAAGGCAACTTAAATTTACCTATATATTTAGCTTCATAAGGTAAAAATAACATTTTAATAGCTAACCAATTTGTAAAATAACCTATTAATGCACCTAAAATAGGTGATAATATATTATTAAGCATATATATCCTCCTTTGTATAACTAACTATAAAATAATACGTTATTATTATTATTTTGTTTAAAATTTTAAATTTATTAAATATATTTAAAAAGATTGACTTTTAATATATAAACTAAAAATCAACCTTTTAATTATTTTATATACTATTTATTTAATTTTAAATGTTTAGGTAACCCATCTACCATTATAGGATAAACCTCACCTTGTATAAGTGGTTTAATATAATCAACAAGTTCTTGAGAAACTGTTCCTTCTTCACTATTTATCCATTCTAAAGGTACTTTCTTTTCAACATTAGCTATATCATAAACGTTATGAGCTTTCATAACTATATTATAAGGTCTATTACTAGTTCTTTCAAAAACAACAACTTTACCAGTTTCACCATTTAAAGCAATATTAACAGCATAAGAACCAGCTAAAAAGCTTTCATTAATATCTACTTCAGAAATAAAATGACTAGCACATCTTTGAGTTGTGTTAAGCTCAATAGCTCTAGTTTTACAACCTAAGTTTCTATGTAATATTTTAGATAAATTATTAGCAGTACCACTTAAAGATTTATGACCAAAACAGTCTAAAACAGTATTTTCTTCTTCAATTTCACAAATATTAATACCATTTTTATTTTTAATACCTTCAGATATTGCAATAACTAAACTTTTTTTATTTTTTTGAAGTTTTTTAACTTTTTTAACAAATTTTTCAATATCAAAAACTACTTCTGGTAAATAAATTAAATCTACACCATTACAGTCCTCTGATTTTGTAATAGCAGCTGCACCTGTAAGCCAACCAGCATTTCTCCCCATAATTTCTATTATAGTAACATTTTTAGCATCATAAACTGTTGCATCTTTTATAATTTCTTTAATTGTAGTAGCAATATATTTACAAGCACTACCAAATCCTGGCGTATGGTCTGTAACAGCTAAATCATTATCAATCGTTTTAGGAACACCTATAAATTGTATTTTTTTATTTTTAGCACTACCATATGTATGCAGTTTTTTTATAGTGTCCATAGAATCATTACCACCTATATAAAAAAACTTGTCTACATTTATTTTATCTAATATAGAAAAAATTTTTTCATAAATTTCTGTATCTTCTTCCATATTAGGTAACTTAAATCTACAAGACCCTAAATAAGCTGAAGGTGTTCTTTTTAATAACTCTAAATCTAAATCTGTTTTTATTTCTTGGTTTAATTCTACATATTTTTCTTCTAAAAGTCCTTGTATACCATTTACCATACCATAAACTTTTAAATTATTACCTTTACCACATTTAAAAACACCCGCTAAACTAGCATTAATAACAGCTGTTGGACCTCCTGACTGCCCTACTATGATATTTCCCATTTTTTTAAAAGTCCTCCTAAAAAGTTTTTTATTTAATTATAGCAAATTTCGCCATTATTTACAATAACTTTTTATTTATGTATTTTATATTTGAACTAAAACAATTGGTATTTGTTTTGCAGTTATTTTGTCCATATTTAAAAAATTGTAAGCACTTAAAACTTTTTCATAATCTAAATCATATATATAAGATAAATCTTTAGCATTATAAAAATAAGGTGCTCCACATTCAATTTCTCTTTTTAATATTTTACAAATAAGACTTGTACCATTTAACATTATAGATAAAAAATTTTTTTGATTTATTTCTTTTTGATTTATTTTAACTAAAATATTTTCTAATTCTTCTTTACTAATTTCTAATATTTCAGAAACTTGATTTAAAGACATATTTTCATTAGTTTTCAAAAATATATCTAACTCTTTTAATTTTGGTGTTATTATGTTATTATATATATCTATTGGTTTTTGTTCTTCCATATGTAAATACCTTTCTCTTAATTTTATATATATAAAATTATATCATTTATAAAAATTTATGCTATATTAAAATGATGGTATATATAGTAATAATTAGTATATACTATTATAATATTTTATGATATAATAATTATTATTTGCAAATTAGTAAAATTCTTCTATAAATAATTATAATACTATAAGGAGGAAAAGTATGAAAAAGAATAAAGCCTTAACTACATCTATTATAGCCACATCTTTAGCTACAATAGGTTTTGTATCATATAAAATTATAAAAGATAAATACCCTGATAAAATAGATAATTTTAATGAATATATAAAAAATAATATATTAAATAAAAATAGTGATTTAGAAGAAAAATCATTAAATATAAGTGTTAGTGAATATAATAAAAAAAATAATATTGAAAATAAAAATAATATTATAGATAATTCTAAAAAAGTTTTAGATAATAATAATAGTGATAATTCAAAAACATTTTTAATACAAAATAATATTGAAAATATTGATAATTCCAATAATAATATTTCGGATAATATTAAAAATGATAATATTGAAAATAATATTTCAGATAATATCAAAAATGATGATATTGAAAATAATATTATTGATACTATATTAAATAATATTGTTGAAAATAATATTGATACTATTCAAACTAACATTATGGAAAATATGGAAGAATATGAAACAAAAGAAAATGAGCAAAATTCTTTAGATAAAATAATAGAAAATGATACTATTCTATTACCAGATAATTATATAGAAGATGAAATACGTTATCAATTATGTTTAAGAAATAAAGAACCTATAACAAAAAATATTTTAAAAAAACTTGAAAGAATAGATTTTTTTGAAATAAATGATATAGATATAGAAATATATTGTGATTTTTTAAGTGAATATACAAATATTAAATCAATTGTAATAGATTCTCTAAATCCATTAAAAGCTGAAGGAAAAGCAGAATATAGCACACCTTATAACTCTTTAAAAGATATATCACCATTAAATAAACTTACTAGTTTAGAAGAACTCTGTTTTAACTGGGGTATAGAAAATATAGATTTTTCTGTTTTAACAGACCTAGAAAACTTAAAAAAATTAGAACTAAAATTTGGTATGTTAAAAGATATAACTTTTATTGAAAACTTTAAAAATTTAGAACATCTTGAAATTATGATATCAAATAGTGTAAAAGATTTAAGCTCTTTAACAAAGTTAAATAAATTAAACAAATTATATTTATATACAAATAAAAAGTTTGACACAGAAATATTAAAAGAAATTAAAAGTCTAAAATACATTTATATAAATGGCGAAAGTATTACTCTTTAAAAAATAGAAAAGCTACCTAAAATTAGGTAGCCTTTTTATATCTATTACTCTGTAATTTTAGCGTGGTTAACTTTTACACCAGGTCCCATAGTTGTAGAAAGAACAACACTTCTTAAATATTGACCTTTAGTAGCGGCTGGTTTAGCTTTAATTACAGCACCAATAAGAGTTTGGAAGTTATCATATAATTTTTCTGGACCAAAAGAAACTTTTCCAAGTGGTACATGGATAATGTTAGTTTTATCAAGACGGTATTCAATTTTACCAGCTTTGATATCTTCGATAGCTTTAGCAACGTCCATAGTAACAGTACCAGCTTTAGGGTTAGGCATAAGACCTTTAGGACCTAAAACACGACCGATACGACCTACAAGACCCATCATATCAGGTGTAGCAACAATTATATCAAAATCAAACCAGTTTTCATTTTGAATTTTTGCTACCATATCTTCAGCACCAACATAATCTGCACCAGCTTTTTCAGCTTCTTCAGCTTTAGGGCCTTTAGCAAAAACTAAAACACGAGCTTTTTTACCAGTACCATGAGGTAATACAACAGCACCACGAACTTGTTGGTCAGCGTGTCTGCTGTCAACACCTAAACGAATATGTGCTTCAACTGTTTCATCAAATTTAGCAGTAGAAGTTTTTACAACTAATTCAACTGCTTCATTTGTATCATAAAGCATAGATTTATCAACTAATTTTTCTTTTTCGAGATATTTTTTTCCTCTTTTCACAATAGTTCCTCCTTATGTGGTAATAGCGGGATTTTCCCTCCCACTTGATTTAAACTGAATTATTAATCTTCTACAACAATACCCATACTTCTAGCTGTACCACTAATCATACTCATAGCAGCTTCGATAGATGCAGCATTTAAGTCTGGCATTTTTAATTCAGCAATTTTTCTAACTTCTTCTTTAGATATTTTTGCAACTTTTGTTTTATTAGGAACACCAGAACCAGATTCTAATTTACAAGCTTTCTTTAAAAGAACAGCAGCTGGTGGAGTTTTAGTAACAAATGTAAAACTTTTATCTTGATATACAGTAATAACAACAGGTATAACAAGACCAGCATCTTTAGCTGTTCTTTCATTAAATTCTTTACAGAAGCCCATAATATTTACACCGTGTTGACCAAGAGCAGGACCAACAGGTGGTGCTGGAGTAGCTTTTCCAGCAGGAATTTGTAATTTAATATAACCAGATATTTTTTTTGCCATTTTTAAGGCACCTCCTAAGTAATGTGGTAATTAGCGGGATTTTCCCTCCCACGGTATAAATCTATACCAGTAACAGTTGTAACAGGGACATTATCCCATTTGTTGAATTTGATGAAAATCTAACTCAACAGGAGTTTCTCTCCCAAAGAAATTAACATTAACCATAACAGTTTTTTTACTAACATTAATTTCTTTAACGACACCACTAGATTTAGCAAAAGGACCTTCTTTAATAAGAACAACATCCCCTAATTCTATATCACAAGTGTCTAAAAAGCTTTCAATACCCATAGATATAACTTCATCATCAGTTAAAGGTACAGGTTTAGAACCAGGGCCAACAAAACTAGTTACACCACGAGTATTGCGAACAACATACCAAGTGTCATCATTCATAATCATCTTAAGAAAAACATATCCTGGAAAGATTTTTCTTTGTACTTCTTTTTGTTTACCAGATTTTGTTGTTTCATAGTCTACTTGAACAGGAACAACAACTTCTGTTATAACATCATACATATCTCTATTTTCAATAATCTTTTCAATACTAGCTTTAACATTATTTTCATAGCCAGAATATGTGTGAATAACATACCACCTAGGTTTTTCAGTAGGTGTAGTCTTAGATGAAAATTCTTCTTCTAAAATATTTTTATTTTCTTTAGAATTAGTTTCATTAACTAAATCTTCTTCAAAATTTTGAATTAAATCGTCATTTTTATCCATATTTATCATATCCTTTTAACTTATGCCACTAACTTAATTAAATTTTGTAATATAAAGTCTATCCCTAAATCGTAACCAAAAATAATTACACCTACAATTAAAGATATAAAAATAACTGTAATTGTTTGTTTAGTTAAAACTTTTCTATTAGGCCAAGTTATTTTTTTAAATTCTGATTTATGTTCTGAAAAAAAGCTACCTTTTTTTTCTTTTTTATCAGACTTTTTATTTTTAGAAGAATCACTTGACACATTTTTAGATTGTTCATTATTCTCTTGCATACTTTATCAAACTCCTTTCGATAAACTAGAGAGAATTATTTAGTTTCTCTGTGTAAAGTATGTTTACCACAGAATTTGCAATATTTTTTAGTTTCCATTCTGTCTGGATGTACTTTTTTGTCTTTCATTGTGTTATAGTTTCTTTGTTTGCAATCAGTACATGCTAAAGTAATTTTTGTTCTCAAGACTTCCACCTCTCTTGTATTTTATTTATGCAAAAAAAAGACGCATATTACGTCAAATTCATATTAACATAAATATTATATATTGTCAACACTTTTAATAAATTTTATTCATATATTAACAAAATAATTGACAGTATATTTTTTTAGTAGTATACTTATATTATAGAAAAGGAGTAATTTTTTCAGTTGCTCCCCTTTGATTGTTTTAGTGTTATGAAAAAATAAAAACAACCTAAAGAGTAAGGCAAACTTAATTAGGTTGTTTTTTTAGTTAAAGATTAATATACTTTAACTGTAGATAATACTACGAAAATTATTGTTAATAATATTATCATTACTATTTTTTTCATAGTATCACCCCCTTTTATTAGGGGAACAACCTATTATAATTACTCCTTACTTTTGAATTATATCATATTTTGTTATTTTTTGTCTACTATCTTGACACTTTAAATTTAATTAATTATAAACAATTAAAAATGTTATAAATTTTTATATCTTTTTTAATAGCTCTATTTATTGTATAAAATGTACCACCTCTTTTTATATGTTCTCTAAAAAAGGTTACACAATATGAACTATTTTCAATTAATTTATCATTTCTTTTAAGCATACAATCTTTTGTATATTCTTCTTGTAAATAAATAACTTCATTTACATTTTCTAAAATTTTATAATATAATTCATTATCTTTTTTACACCAGTTTAAGTTTTGGTCTTTACAAGGTAAAACTAAAATTAGTTTTATATGTGGGTATATATTTTTTAATTCAAGTAATACTAAAAAAACAATAGAGTCAAATCCCCTTGCCCCACCTATTTTAAAATTAGTTACCCCCTTTTGTTGTATTAGCATTTCAACAATAACTTTAGTTAAATAACAAATTCTTTCATAATCTTTTTTTACTATATTTCTATGCCCAGTAAAAAAACAAGTTTTTTCTTCCATATATTTACCTCTTAATTAAATTTTTTTGCACTTTCTAATATATAATAAAATAAATCTAAAGTTCTTTTTCTTTCTACTTCTGAAAGTTCTTCTAGTTCTTTAATAATTTCTTTAACTTTTAATTCATCTTTCAACTCTAAAGAGTTCATTAAAATAGTATCAGATGATACATTTAAAGTATTTATAATTTTTATAAATGTTTTAAGGGTTGGCATCTTTTTACCACGCTCAATATTACCAATATGAGTTGTACTTAGTTCCAAAAGCTCTGCAAATTCTTCTATAGTTAAATTACATTTTTTTCTACATTCTCTTATTTTTTCACCAATATTATTACAAACCTTAAATCTCCTTAATTATAATATTAATAAGTATATAATAATTAGATATAAATTAAAATAAACTAAAAGAATAAAAAATTCCTTTAGTTTATTTTTTGTTGAAAAATGTCAAATTAATAAAAAATATAATTTTAAACTTTAAAAAGGTGTAGATTTTATCTACACCCCTATTATTAAAAATTTAATTTTTCTTTTAGTGCAACTTGTAAAACTTGTGAAAAATTTACACCTGCTTTTTCTGCCTCTACATTAAGCCAATAAGGTATTGTTAAAGTTTTTTTAACTGCTCTTGATTCTATTTCATTTTTTACTAATGGCATATATACAGTTATAGGCATTATAAAAGAATTTTCTTCCATTTCTTCATCTAAAAATGGTGGTTTTGTAGGTTCTGGTATTTCTTCATTATCTTTTTCCATTCCCCAAAGATGAAGCCCTAAAACTTCCTCTGCATTTTTTAAAGTTTCTTCAATAGTTTCACCACAAGTGATACAACCTAAAAGGTCTGGAAAATATAAGCTATAACCACTTTTTGTTGGCTCAACTATTGCAAAATATGTTGTTGATTTCATAATAACACTCCTTATAAATAAGTCTTTTAATATTTTATTTAAGACCTGCTTGTCTTAAAATACTATTTAATGTACCTTTAGATATATCTCCATTATGATTAGGAACTGTAACTTTTCCATTTTTATTATCGTGCTTTAATTGAATATGTGAACCTTTTTGAGCTATTTCATACCAACCATCATTTTTAAGTATTTTTAGTATTTCCCTAACTGTCAAATTTAACCCCCCTTATATTATATATTATATACGTATTTTTAATACGTTTCAACCATAATATATAATATTTACATTTTTAAAAAGGTGTAGACTTTATCTACACCCTAAATTAGGATAATCTATTTTTAAAATCTTCATAACCAAAACGTCTTATTAATTTTGCTCCATCTTTTTCTGTATTAAAATATATAGAAGGTAAATTTATACCATTAAAAGTATTATTTTTTACCATAGAATAAATAGCCATATCACAAAAGACTAATCTGTCCCCTTCTTTTAATGGTTCTTTAAATGAATAATCCCCTATAACGTCCCCAGATAAACAAGTAGGACAACCTAATCTATAAGTATATTTATATTCATTTGGTTCTCCTGCTCCTATTATTCGTGGTCTATAAGGCATTTCTAAAACGTCTGGCATATGACAAGTTGCAGAAGTATCTAATATAGCAATATCCATTCCATTTTTCATAGTATCTAAAACAGTTGCTACTAAAAATCCTGTATTTAATGCTATTGCCTCTCCTGGTTCTAAATATACATCTATATTATATTTATTTTTTATAAACATAATACATTCTATAAGTGTGTCTATATCATAATCTTCTCTAGTGATATGATGCCCACCACCAAAATTTAACCATTTCATATTTTTAATATATTTGCCAAATTTTTTATCTACTACTTCTAATGTACGTTTCAATGTATCAGAATTTTGTTCACACATAGTGTGAAAATGTAAACCATCTAAACCTTCAATATAATCTTTTTCAAAATTTTCTAATGTTGTACCCATTCTTGAATTTTTAAAACAAGGGTTATATATATCTGTTTCTATTTCAGAATATTCAGGATTAATTCTAATCCCTACTTCTACTTTTTTACCACAATTTTTTATTTTATCTTTATATTTTTTATATTGATTAAAATTATTAAAAACTATATGGTCGCTATATTTTAATATTTCATCAAAATCTTTGTCCATATATGCAGGAGCATAAATATGCACTTCTTTTCCCATTTCTTCATAACCAAGTCTTGCTTCAAATAATGAACTTGATGTTACACCTTTTAAATATTCACCTACAATATTAAATGTAGAAAACATTGAAAATGCTTTTGTCGCAAGTAAAATTTTAGCTCCAGTTTTATCTTGTACATATTTTAAAGTTTCTAAATTTTTTCTAAGTAATTTTTCATCTACTATATAACAAGGTGTTTCTAAACTATTAAAATCTATATTCATTTTTTGTCCTCCTTAAAATTTTTAACCATAACTAATTCACCATTAATATCTTTTTCACCATTAAATTTAAAACCTAATTTTTGATAAAAGTTAATAGCTATATTATTATTTTCATATACACTTAAATAAATTTTATTATAGTTGTATTCATTTTTTATTTTTTCTAAAAGAAGTGGTACTACTATTTTAGCATATCCTTTATTTTGGTATTTTCTATCTATTAAAAATCTATCAAACCATACTCTACCATTTTTACCTTCTCTTATCCATAAACCATACATAGCAAAACCTACATAATTATTATCTATCTTTATAATTGTAGGTTTCCAACATTTATAATATCTAGCCTCTTTTATACATTTATATACTGTTTCTATATAATGCTTTTGATTTTTAAATACTTTTAATTTATATGTTTTTCTTCTATTCTTTTTATTAACTCTTTCAAATTCTATTTTCAAAATTTCACCTTTACTTATTAACTATAAATATTAAAAATATAACCACTTCTTAAGAAGTGGTTATAAATAAAAATTAGTCTACCATATCTGGATTAAAACTTTCTTTCCAAGGAAGTCCCCATTTATTAAGTTCTTCCATAAATGGATCTGGGTCAAATTCTTCTATATTGTATACACCAGCTTTATCCCATTTTTTAGTCATAATCATCATAGCACCAATCATAGCTGGTACACCTGTTGTATAAGAAATAGCTTGAGAACCTACTTCTTTATAACATTCTTCATGGTCACAAACATTGTAAAGATAATAAGTTTTTTCTTTACCATCTTTTACACCTTTAAATATACAACCAATATTAGTTTTACCTTTTGTTCTAGGTCCTAAACTTGCTGGGTCTGGTAAAATAGTTTTTAAAAATTGAATAGGTACAATTTCTTTACCTTCAAAGTTAATAGATTCAATACTTGTCATACCTACATTTTCTAAAACTCTAAGATGAGTTAAATATTTTTCAGAAAATGTCATAAAAAATCTTATTCTTTTAATACCAGTTATATTTAAAGCTAAAGACTCTAATTCTTCATGATATAAAAGATACATATCTTTTTCACCTATTTCTGGGAAATTATATACTCTTTTAATCTCCATAGGTTCAGTTTCTACAAATTCACCATTTTCAAAATATCTTCCTTTAGAAGTAATTTCACGAATATTTATTTCTGGGTTGAAATTTGTAGCAAAATGATGACCGTGGTCACCTGCATTAGCATCTAAAATATCTATATAATGTATTTCATCAAAATGGTGTTTTAAAGCATATGCTGAAAATACTCCTGTAACACCAGGGTCAAAACCACTACCTAAAAGGGCAGTTATACCAGCCTCTTTAAATTTTTCTCTATAAGCCCATTGCCATTTATATTCAAATTTAGCAGTATCTAATGGCTCATAGTTAGCAGTATCAACATAATGTACTTTTGTAGCAAGACAAGCGTCCATTATAGTTAAGTCTTGATAAGGTAATGCAAGATTTATAACAACATCTGGCTTAAACTCATTAATTAAAGCAATAATTTCATCAACATTGTCTGCATCAAGCTGAGCAGTTGATATTTTAGTGCGTCCTCCATCAAGCTTTTCTTTTAAAGCATCACATTTAGATTTTGTACGGCTAGCAATACAAATTTCTTCAAAAACGTCTGGATTTTGGCAGCATTTATGAACTGTAACACTAGCAACTCCACCAGCACCAATAATTAAGGCTTTTCCCATTTCTTCTTTGTCCTCCAAAATAATTATTTTTTATATTAAAACTATAAAATTGTTTGTTTAAGATTTATTATACAAAATAAAACTTAATTAATCAAGATTTTTAAAAAAATAATTAAAAAAAATTTTTTAATATAAATAATAATTGAAATATACATTTTATTATGATACAATAAGCAATATTTAAAATTAGTATATTAGTTTACTTTTATAATAGACTTTAATATTACACTAATTATATTGAGTTATACTAACTATCTAGTTTTTATAGTTAGTAATAGTAAAAAATAATAATTATATCATCAAATAAACTTAATAAAATTTTAAATAATATTAAAGAAATAGATAAAATAATATCACAATTAAAAATTTATTAAATATAAGGAGTAAATATATGTTAAAAGGAAAATGCGTTGTAATAGGTGTTACTGGTGGTATAGCTTGTTATAAAGTGGCAAATCTTGTTAGTATGCTAAAAAAATCTGGAGCAAATGTAAATGTTATAATGACAAAAAATGCAACAGAATTTATATCACCTTTAACTTTTGAAACTTTAAGTGGTAATAAATGTGTTGTAGATACTTTTGAAAAAAAAGCTAACTATGATGTTGAGCATATATCTTTAGCAAAAAAAGCTGATGTTATAATGGTTGCTCCTGCTACTGCTAATGTTATTGCTAAAATGGCAAATGGAATTGCTGATGATATGCTTACAACTACTATTTTAGCATCTAAATGTAAAAAAATAGTTGCTCCTGCTATGAATACTAATATGTATGAAAATAAAATAACTCAAGACAATATACAAAAATTAAAATATTATGATTTTGAAGTTATAGAACCTGCTGTTGGTCTTTTAGCTTGTAATGATACAGGTGTTGGAAAAATGCCTGAACCTTATGTTTTATTTGAATATATATTAAAAGAATTAGCATTTGAAAAAACTATGCAAGGTAAAAATGTTTTAGTATCTGCTGGAGCTACTTGTGAATATATAGACCCTGTTAGATATATTACTAATCCATCTAGTGGTAAAATGGGCTTTGCTCTTGCAAAAGTTTGTATGTTAAAAGGTGCTAATGTTACTTTAGTTTGTGGAAAAACAACTGCTGAACCACCTATGTTTACTAATATTATTAATGTTGTATCTGCTGAAGATATGTTTAACACTTTTAAAGATATACATAAAAATTTTGATATAATCTTTATGACTGCTGCTGTATCTGATTTTACTCCAGTAACTGTACATTCTGAAAAAGTAAAAAAACATATGGTTAATGACAATAACTTAGAGTTAAAACAAACTAAAGATATTTTAAAATATTTAGGTGAAAATAAACCTAATAATCAAATTTTATGTGGTTTTTCTATGGAAACTGAAAACCTTTTAGAAAATTCTAAAATTAAACTTACTAATAAAAATTTAGATTATATTGTAGCTAATAACTTAAAACAAGAAGGAGCTGGATTTAATGTTGATACAAATATAGCTACTCTTATATCAAAAAATAAATCTATTTCTTTTGATAAATTGACAAAATTTGAACTTGCTAATAAAATTGTAAATAATATTTTAAATTAAAAAGAGGTATAAATTATGATTTCAAAACTTTTAGTAGATGATATTGATACAGTTATGGATATATGGTTAAAAGCTAATATAGAGTGTCATAGCTTTATAGATAAACATTATTGGATTGAGCACTTTGAACATATAAAAGAAATAATATATGAAAGTGATAATATTTATATTTATGAAGAAGATGACAAAATTGTTGGTTTTATTGGTTTAGATGGAAACTGTATAGAAGGACTATTTGTAAAAAAAGAATATAGAAATAAAGGTATTGGAAGAAAATTATTAAATAATATAAAATTAAAACATGACTATTTAACTTTAAAAGTATATAAAAAAAATACATTATCATACAATTTCTATTTAAAAAATAATTTTGAAATTGTAGATGAAAAAATAAATGAAGATACTAATGAAATAGAAGTAACAATGGAGTATAAAAGAGCGGAATAAACCTCTCTTTTATACTTATAAGAATTCTTTATATTTTTCTAAAATTGGATTATTGGGTTGAATATTCTCTATTATATTTAGAGAAATTTTTAAAGCAAAATAGTGATACTTTAAAAAAATATAAACAAAAGCTATACCAAATAAAAATCCCGTAATTACTCTTTTTAAATTATTACTTTCATATGTAGTTAAAAGTTGTATAAACCCGTCTAATATAAGAGGTAAACTTAAAATTATAATATAAAACCAATTTAAGTCTTTTATTATAAAAGCCATAGGTATTGCTGTTAATATTCCAATTAATTCACCTGTACATCTAGCACATATAGGAAATTTTTTACCTTTATAAAAAAATGACCTATCTGCTCTACAATGACACATAAAAAATATTTGTAAAAATTTCTCTATCTTTTTATACATAAATATACCTTTTACAATCTATTAAATTTATATATAAAAATTATATAGAACCTGCTAAAATACTTAAAATAACTAAAATAATTGAAATTCCAAGATTTACAAAGAAACCTGTTATACATTTTTTTGCTGTTTTTGGCTTTTGATTTTTCCATACAAAATATAATACTATACCTGCTACTGGTACAAAAAACCCTAATAATGCCCAACCTACATTACTAGTGTCTTCTGCATTTCCTGTTGGTGCTCCACAATTTGTGCAAGCTATACTATTATCTGCTATTTCTTTTCCACAATTTTTACAAA
>CALWDX010000054.1 GCA_944376805.1 uncultured Clostridia bacterium | reverse complement strand
TTCACCTAATTTTTCATAAGTTATACCTTCTGGTCCATTTAAAATTTGGAATGAATTATCTGTTTCATAAACATTATCCCACCATCTAACTATTATTTCTGGATTTTTAGCTTTATCTGTAATTACTACTTGATTTTTTAAAGTTTGAATACCAAAAGTATCTGCTAGCCATTTTGGCTCAGGACAATTCGGACTAGACAATACAGGTAATGTTCTAAAATCTGGTACAGTATCAGGTGGTATTTGTTTAAAGTCACCACTACCATATGCTATAGATACACCATATAAGTCTTTATTTCCTTTACCTTTCCAAGTAGCTAAGTCTTGTGTGAATAATTCTGGGTCAAGTAAACCTTCAGCATTTAAACTTGCCATATAGTTTATAAATTCTTTAAATTCTTCTCTATCAGCACCAAATTCTAATTTACCATCTATCATAGTGAAACCATCACTTTCCATTGGTAAACCAAACCAACCTGCTAAATATAATAATTTTCTATTATTAGGGTCTGAAGAAAATGGTATTTCATCATTAGGATTTCCATTTCCATTTGCATCTTGTGCTTTAAATGCACGAAGAACTTCTCTAAGCTCTTCTGTATTAGTTGGCATTTTTAATCCTAAATTATCTAACCATTTTTGATTAATAAATGGACTAAAATCTACTTTTGGAGCATCTGTAACATAAGGTATAGAATAAATATGTCCATCTGGAGCTGTCATAGTTTCTCTAACACCTGGCATTTCAAGAAGTTTCATAATATTTGGAGCAAATTCTTCAAAATATCCTTCAAGTGGTATAAATATACCCATATCAACACCATATGTTAAAATATCTGTTGAAGATAAGCACCAACCACCTATAACATCTGTGTAGTCACCAGAGCTTAATGCTAAACCATATTTTTCTTTTGCTATTTCATAAGCATATTGCTTTACATCTACTTGAACATTTGTTTGATTTTCTAACATTTCCCAGGCGAACTGACCTTCTACTGGAGTAGAGTTATCTACAAATAATGAAAAACTATAATCTCCTTTGTTATCTACAATAGGTAATCCTTCTGCATTCATTAAACCATTTACTTTTCCATTTTCATTTACTTCTAAAACTGGTTTCCCATTTTCATCAAATTGTACTGTAGAACTACTACCTCCACCACCACAACCTGTTAATAATGCTTGTGTCATAAGTAATGTTGATAAAAATAAAGATGTTCTTTTTACAAAATTTCTCTTCATAATAAATCTCTCCTTAAATACATTAATATATATTTATAAAATACTTTTAAAAAATCAACCATTACATTTTTATAAAATAATTCTTATAATTAACAAGTCATATAAATTTTAAGCATTAAATAAGAATTTTATATAAAAATTAAATTATTTTTGTCCTATTGCTTCTTGACGAATTTTAATATATTCTTGTAAACCTAATTTATCTAATTGTTGAAGGTAAGAATCCCATTCAGCATTTACATCTGCTTGACCACTAATCCAAGCAGCTGTTTTTTGATTTATATAGTCTGTTATAGAAACTGTATATTCTGATAATTTTGCTGAAAATTCTGGTTGTACCCAATAAGAAGGTATAACATCATAATTACCATTACCATCATTTCCTACAAAATATGGTTCATAAGCTTCATCTACATAATCATTTTCAGGATATCCAGGATTAAGAGTTTCAACATTTTCTTTTGGTATCATATTTTTAGGTAAAGACTGTGTCCACATATTACCCCAACTATATTTTTCATCATCTTCTTTAGATAATGTAGTTCTATCAAATACTTTATATTTATCTTCTCCTACTTTTTCAGAAGTAACACCAATAGGACCATTTAATATTTGGAATGAGTTATCAGCACTATAAACATTATCCCACCATCTAACTATTATTTCCGGATTTTTAGCTTTATCTGTAATTACTACTTGATTTTTTAGTGTTGATACACCATTTGTATCTGCTAACCATTTTGGTTCAGGACAATCTGGACTTGATAAAACTGGTAAAGGTCTAAAGTCTGGTACTTCACCAGCCATAAATTGTTTAAAATCACCACTATTATATGCTATAGACACACCATATAAATCTTGATTACCTTTACCTTTCCAAGTAGCTAAGTCTTGTGTAAAGAATTCTGGGTCAAGTAAACCTTCAGCATTTAAACTTGCCATATACTCTACCATTTTTTTGTATTCTTCTCTATTAGCCCCAAATTCTAATTTACCATCTATCATAGTGAAACCATCTAATTCTACTGGTAAACCAAACCAACCTGCAAGATAACCTATTTTTCTATTATTAGGGTCTGAAGAAAATGGTATTTCATCATTAGGATTTCCATTTCCATTTGCATCTTGTGCTTTAAATGCACGAAGAACTTCTCTAAATTCTTCTGTATTAGTTGGCATTTTTAATCCTAAATTATCTAACCATTTTTGATTAATATATGGTGCAAAGTCTACTTTAGGCGCTTCTGTAACATAAGGTATAGAATAAATATGTCCATCTGGAGCTGTCATAGTTTCTCTAACACCTGGTATTTCTAAAAGTTTCATAATATTTGGTGCAAAGTCTTCAAAATATCCTTCAAGTGGTATAAATACACCCATATCAACACCATATGTTAAAATATCTGTTGAAGATAAGCACCATCCACCTATAACATCTGTATAATCACCAGAACTTAATGCTAAACCATATTTTTCTTTTGCTATTTCATAAGCATATTGCTTTACATCTACTTGAACATTTGTCTGTTCTTCTAACATTGGCCAAACATACTGACCTTCTAATGGAGTAGAGTTGTCTACAAATAATGAAAAACTATAATCTCCTTTGTTATCTACAATAGGCAACCCTTCTGGATTCATTAAACCATTTACTTTTCCATTTTCATCTACTTCTAAAATTGGTTTTCCATTTTCATCAAACTGTGCTGTAGAGCCACTACCTCCACTACCACAACCTGTTAATAATGCTTGTGTCATAAGTAATGTTGATAAAAACATTGAAGTTTTTTTCACAAAGTTTCTTTTCATAAAATATAGTCTCCTTAAAATTTATGCTTCTTTATTTATGTTTATGTTATGCATAAGTTTAAATACTGATTAAACTTATGCATTTATTATATAAAAATCAACCTTTTACAGAACCAATCATTACACCTTTTGTAAAATGTCTTTGTATAAAAGGATATAATATTAAAACTGGTATACTTGATATAATAATTAATGAATATTTCATTAATTCTACCGCTTCTTGTTGTTTTCTCATAGCTTCTTGTTGAGCAGCAGAAGTTATAGTTTGTGATAATTGTGCTGAGTTTTGCACTAATATAGAACGTAAAACTAACTGTAAAGGATATTTTTCTTCTGTTTGCATATATAATAATGCACTAAAATATGAATTCCAATGTCCTACACCATAATATAAAACCATAATTGCTATAATAGCTTTAGATAAAGGTAATGCTATACTAAAGAAAAATCTACCATGTCCACAACCATCTAATTCAGCTGCTTCATAAAGTTCTTCAGAAATATTTTGTTGGAAGAAAGTTCTTGCAACAATCATATTATAAACACTTAATGAACCTGGTAAAATTAATGCCCACATACTATCAAGTAAACCTAATTTTTGTACTACTAAGTATGTTGGTATCATACCACCACCAATAAACATTGTTATCATATAAAATATAGTAACTATTTTTCCACCTTGAAATTTCTTTCTAGATAAAGCATAAGCAGTAGGTATTGTTAATAATAAGTTAACACATGTACCAATTGTAGTATATATTAAAGAGTTAACAAAACCTGTTATTACTTGTTTGTTTTCAAATACTTTTTTATAGCCTTCTAATGTAAATCCTATAGGATAAAATACAACTTGACCAGAAGCTACTTTATCTGGACTACTAAAAGAAGATATAATGATAAAATATAATGGATATGCAACTATAAGTAATATAAATGTTAATATGACAAAAATTACACCGTCAAATATAACATCACTTTTTGATCTTTTTATTGCTTTCTTTTTCTCTCTTGCCATAATAAACCTCCTATTACCATAATCCGTTACCAGATAATTTATTACTAATTTTATTTACTCCTATAAGGAAAATAGCATTAATTACTGAGTTAAATAAACCTATAGCACTTGAATAAGATGTATCTCTATCTATAAGACCAACTTGGTATGTATAAGTAGATATAACTTCAGATACAGATTTATTTAAGTCGTTTTGTAATAAGAATACCTTTTCAAAACCAACAGATAAAAGGCTACCACAACTTAAAATTAATAATATTGTAGCTGTTGGTAAAATACTTGGAAAATCTATAAATCTAATAATTTGGAACTTAGTAGCACCGTCTACAATGGCTGCTTCGTGAAGTTCAGGACTAACACCAGATAAAGCTGCAAAATAAATAACTGAGCCCCAGCCCATTCCTTGCCATACACCAGACCATACATAAATATGTCTCCAGTATTCTTTTTGAGCCATAAAGTTTACTGGGTCACCACCAAAGCTTTTTATAACATGATTTATTATACCAGATGTTGGTGATAAGAATAAAATAATCATACCACACATAACAACTACCGAAATAAAGTTTGGAGCATATGTAACACCTTGAATTACTCTTCTATATCTTTTATGTCTAAATGCATTTAACATAAGAGCTAATATAATAGGGATTGGAAACCCTGCTAAAAGTGAATAAAAACTTAATATAAATGTATTTTTAAGGGTTAAAAAGAAATAAGGTGAATTAAAGAATCTTATAAAATGTTTAAGACCAACCCATTCACTACCAGAGAAGCCATCTCTAAAGTTGTAATTCCTAAATGCTATTTGAACACCATACATAGGTATATAACTAAATATAAAAGTAATTATTATACCAGGAATAACAAACAACCATAAAGTTATGTCTCTTTTTAGGTTTTTACTAAAATTATTCTTACGTTTAGGTTTTAATTCCATGTTTTTCATTATGAAAATCACTCCTCCTAATCTAAATTTTTTTATAATTTATTTTAACTTTTTTAAGCTAAAAACTTTCTGAAAATAGAATAACAAAATTTCAAAAAATTAGCAATATTAATATTGCACAATTATTTTATTTGTTATTTTTAAGTATTTTGTTTTGATTTTTTTACTCTTTTTCTATATTTTTGTTTATTTTATATAATATAATTTCATAAAAATATTGTATATACAATATTTTTTTAATATCATTTTTTAATAACTTTATTCAAAAATAATTGATTTTATACATATTTAATTATATTTTTTTATTAATTTATACAAAAATAATTAAAATTTTATTTACTTTTATACAATATAAATAACCTAATTGTTTTATCTGTATATTTTTCTATTATTTAACAAAAAAACTAATTCCAAGTTATTAAATTGGATTTATTTTATATGCATATTTACCAATAAAAATAGGCAATAAACTATAATTAACTTTATTTTTTAAGTTAATTAACTATTTTTATTGCTTATTTTTTACTTTATTTTAGCTAATTTTTTAACTCTAATTTAACTTTTAAATTAAAAATTTTTAAATTATCTTGAAAAATAGACTTTTGTCTATATGCTGATAAAAATATTCCTATATTAAACATAACATATGTTTTATATATTAACCCCTCTGAAACAAAAGGTAGACCTATACTTGGAAATATATAAAATATATTAAGTTGTACAGTAGTTATAAATTGTGTAAATAACATCATAAATATACTTATACAAGCTAAATTTCCTAATACACTTTTTTGTTTTTTACAAATATTATAAATATAAGTAAAAAATATCAAAAATATACTTATAAAAATAATAGCTGATAAATATCCAAATTTCATAATTAATTTTAAAATAATCATATCATTAAGTTTATTTATAA
>CALWDX010000053.1 GCA_944376805.1 uncultured Clostridia bacterium | reverse complement strand
GCATAAGCATTAACAACAGTACCTGTAATAACACCACTAATAGCAGTAGAGCTACCCATCATAACTGCCATACCAATAGCCATTGCTTTAATAGCTTGACTAGATAAGTTTCTTTTCATTAAACTTTCCTCCCTAATTCTATATGGATATAATGTTTTATATACGCCTAATTATGTCATATTAAATATAGAATTATATATAAATATTTTGGTTATACTTAAATATAAGATTTATACATAACCACTTTGATTATACTTAAACGTAAGATTTTGTATATAACTATTTTGGTTATGCTTAAATGTAATATTTTACATATAAATAATCATTATATTTAAACCTAATATTTATAAGTAATCTATTATTTATAATAGTAATATTTTAAAGGCGATTATATTATATATATAAATACTTTTTTTAAAATTAGTCAATAGTTGTAATATTATTGTAATATTTTTATAATGTTATATCAACTAGTAACCCCTGTTCTATTAATTTAAAAGAACTATTTTTATTATAGTCCCCACCATAATTAAAATAATATGAAAAGTCTTTAAAGTCCATATGGTTAGACATAGGCTCTTTCATAAAATCACACATTTTGTCATAAAAATCTAAATAAAATTTTTTAGCTTTTTCTTTATTTATATTTTTTCCATTTATATTTTTATCTTCTTCTATACTTAAAAAACCACTATTAGATATATTTATACCAATATCTTTTAATGTACTTTCATTTTCATTTATAAAATTTTTCACATTTTTTAAAATACTTGTAAAACCACCACTATTTTCTGTGTTTTCTTCTAAAAATCCTATAAATCTATTGTATGTATGTGTAAACTCTTCAATGTTTTCTTCTAAATCTTCCATATGTGAATTATAATATATTTTTTCATATATATTATTAGCTGTACTTTTTAAACCATTAAAATTTGAAGATAATTCAAACATATATGATTTTACATTATCATTTAAGGACTTATTTAAAAAATATGTCATTTGAGAGTTTTTAACCTTATTACTATAGGTTTTATAAGAAGAGGTTTTACGCTCTCTAATTTTTTCTTTATCTAAAACAAAAGGGGTATAGCTATTATAATAGTGTAAAGTAGATATCATAAAAATCCTCTCCTTTTTATATTAAACTTTACATTTTCTGCATACTAACTATTCTTCATCTTCTTCATCATCATAATCGTCATAGTCATAATCTTCTTCATCTTCAAAAAGATTTTCGTCAAATATATCAAAAAATGCATCTTCTACTGCTTCAAATTCTTCTTCTGTTTCTATATTTAAAAGCTCAAAATCTTCTTCGCTATGTTCTAAATATTCATATAATAAAACTTGGTCATCTCCAACTGGTAAAAGTGCTATATATTCTTTTTCGCCTACTTCAAATATTGATAATACGCTACATTTTAACTCTTCATCATTTTCTAAAACTACTGTTAAATATTGTTCTTCTTCATGGTTGTGATGTCCTCCACAGCAACCTTCGTGCTCGTGGCTACCACCACAACAGTTTTCACCTGTTCCACCACAACATTTATGTTCTTTTTTACTCATAAAAAGCCTCCTTTATTTATACTTATTTTTTAATATTTTTATTATATCATAATATATTTTATATTACCATATTTATTTTAAATCAAATATATCTATTTGCACTTGTTTTGCAACATTTTCTTCATTTTCTATATTCGGCATATTTTCTAAAGAACTAAAGCCAAAATATTTTAAAAAATAATCTGTTGTACCAAATATTATTGGTTTACCTATTGTGTCTAGTCTTCCTTTTTCTTCTATAAGCTCATATTTTATAAGACTGTTTATTGCGTGTTCACAGCTTACCCCCCTTATATATTCTATTTCTGCTCTTGTTATAGGTTGTTTATATGCTACTATAGCAAGTGTTTCTAATAAAGTTTGTGATATATTTTTCTTTTGTGGTACATTATAAATATTTTTTATATATGAATAATATTCTGGATTTGTACACATTTGATAATTATTAGCTATTTTTATTATCTTTATACCCCTTTTTTCTTCTTCATATTGTTTTATAAGCCTTTCTAATATTTCTTTTGTCTCTTTTTCCTTTTTATTTATTGCAACTGCTATACTTTTTAATGGTACAGGCTCACCACTTGCAAAAAGTATTGCTTCTATTATTCCTTTTAATTCTTTTTCATTCATAAAATAATACCTCAAATTGTTAAATTTCTTGACAAAAATATTAAATTATATTATAATTAACATATTATCATTGAAAATAGCTATTAACCCTCTTTAATTATTTAAAGAGGGTTTTTATTTTGAAATATAAGTATTTCTTCAAATACATTTTCTTGTTTTACTTTTATATCTTTTGTTTTTATAAGTTCTAAAACTGCTAAAAATGTAACTACTATTTCTGCTTTAGATGAACTTTCTTCAAAAATTTTATTAAAACTTATTTTATTATTTAATATCATTAAATCTTTTATATAATTTATTTTATCATTTATATTATAAAGGGCTCTTGTTACAGATTTAAAACCACTTCTTATTTTATCTGTTTTTAATTCTTTTCTTTTTAAAACTTCCTCAAATGCTTTATATAAATCTTTTAATGTAACACCTTCTAAAATTTCTTCAATTGTTGGTTCTGTCTTTATTTTTATATTATTTATTGCATTTATATCTTCTTTTTTAAATATAACTTTGTCTACAAAAACTTCTGTTTCATATAGTTTTTCTGCTATCATTTTATATTTTTTATATTCTATAAGTTTTTGCACTAATTCTTCTCTAGGGTCTATTTCTTCATTTGTTTCTTTATCTTTTTCTTTTGGCAATAACATTTTAGATTTTATTTCTAATAGTGTTGTTGCCATTATTATAAATTGACTCATTTCTTCCATATCTATTATACTTTTGTTTTTTATATAATATAAATAATCATCTGTTAATTTAGATATAGGTATATCATATATATCTATTTTATTTTTATCTATTAACTTTAATAATAAATCTAATGGTCCTTCAAATTCTTCTAGTTTTATTTGCAATATTGACATTATAAAACTCCTGTTATCATACTCATTATACTTGTAATAAAATTAACAATAGGATTTAATATAAAATCTAACCAACCAAACAATAAAAACATTATTACTAATAATTGTATTATTTTATCATATTGTGATAACATCAAAGCCTTATTTGTTGGTAATATTGCTTGAAAAAGTTTTTGACCAAATAGTGGGTATATTGGTATTAAATTAAAAACTGCAAATTTCACAAAATATGTCACTAAAACAGGAATAAATAAACTTATAAACATTTGAAAAATAGAAGGCGTTTTTATCATTTCTACAAATATAAAAAGAACTTGCAAACCAAATGCTATAACTAGTGCTACTATTAATGGTATTACAGAAACTAATATTGTATCCCTTTTTCTATTTTTATAGTATAAAGCAGATGTATCTACTGGTGCTGTCCAACCATATCCACCTGTAAATACAAGCAAGAAAAATCCTATTATTTCAAAATGCTTTTTAGGATTTAATGTTACTTTTCCCATATTTTTTATTGCAATGTCTCCAAATTTATAAGATGTATATGCTTTTATAAATCCCATTGTTGTCATAACTATAATTGCTGCTAAAACTTCTGATATTAGTGTTATTAAAGTAACTATAGAAAATACATTATTAATATTCATTTTACCACCTCTTTAATTTTGTACCCTTTTAAAAAGTTTCTCTATTTCATATTTTGTCATTTTTATAATAGTAGGTCTACCATGTGGACAACTAAAAGGGTTTTCTAAATTTAATAGTTGTTCTATAAGTGCTTTTGCCTCTATAAAGCTAAGCCTATCATTACCTTTTACAGCCTTTTTACAACTCATTGTTATAATTTTTTCTATTTTTGCATCATAAACACTAGATATACTTTTATTTTCTAACATATTTAATAAATCATTAAAAAATTGTACTCCTACACCACTATTAAATATAAATGGTACTTGTCTTATTGCATATGTGCTTAAACCAAACTGTTCTATACTAAAGCCAAATCTTTTAAATAGTTCCATATTTTCTTCTATTATTTTTTGTTCTAAAGGTGTAGCATTTATTACAATAGGCTCTAAAAGTTTTTGACTGTGTATTTTTTCTTCTTTAAACTTTTTAGTAAGTTGTTCATATATAATTCTTTCATGTGCTGAATGTTGGTCTATTATATACATTTCTTTTTCCTGCTCAATTATCCAATAGGTGTTAAATATTTGTCCTACTATTTTATAATTATTAAAAAAGTTATGCTTTTTTGTAGTTTCTTCCTTTTTAATAATATTTTCTTTTAAAACTTTTTCATCTTTAATTTTTGAGGAAGTTTCTTCACCTTTAATAGACTTATTTTTATTAAATATATTTTCTCTTTTTTCTTCTGTTTCATTTAGTATTAAAGGTTTGATTTGTTTTTCTTCCTTTTTACATAAAGGTTTAATATCTACAATTGTTTTATTTGGTATTTTTATTTCTTTGTCTGCCACTTCATTTAAAACTAATGGTAAATTTTTAGTTTTAGTTTCTTCCTTTTTATATATACTTTTTTCTTCTAGTAATAATTCTTCTAAATTTTTTTGTACTTCTACATTGAAAGGTTTTGTTTTTTCTACTTCAAAAAAACTCTTCTTATCTTCTATTTGTATATTTGGAATTAAAACTTCATTTTTTAATGTATTTTCTATTGCCTCACATAAAAAAGTGTGTATAAATGTTTCATCTTCAAAACGTACTTCTAATTTTGTAGGGTGGACATTTACATCAACGGTATTTTCTGGAACAATCATATTTATAATAAATACTGGGAATTTACCTGTCATTAATTTTCCTTCATAACCTTCTTCTATTCCATTTTGTACTATCTTACTTTTTATATATCTACCATTTATAAAAAAGTTTTCATATGAACGATTACCTCTTGATAATTCTGGTATACCTATAAGCCCTTCTATAGTAAAACCATTTTTACTTGCTTTTATAGGTATTAATTTTTTACATACTTCTTTACCATATATATAAAAAGCTGTATTTTGTAAATTGTTATCACCTAATGTTTTTAAAATTTCTACCCCATTATTTATATAAGTAAAAGCAATATTGGGGTGTGCAAGAGCTAATCTATTTACTATTTCAGATACATAACTACTCTCTACAGAGTCCTTCTTCAAAAACTTTCTTCTAGCGGGTGTATTAAAAAATATATTTCTTACTATAAAAGTTGTACCTTTTAAAGTAGCTATTTCTTCTTCTAATACAATTTTTCCACCTTCTATTGAAATTCTATTCCCTATTTGTTCATCTTCTGTTTTTGTAATCATTTCTACCATAGATATAGATGCTATACTTGCTAGTGCTTCACCTCTAAAACCAAGTGTTAAAATACTATCTAAATCAGTTAATTTTTCTAACTTGCTTGTAGCATGTCTTAAAAAAGCACTTTTTATTTGACTTTTTTCTATACCTGTTCCATCATCTTGTATTTTTATAAAAGATGTTCCACCATTTTTTATTTCTATAGTAATATTTTTACTACCAGCATCAATAGAATTTTCTACTAACTCCTTAACAATAGAGGCAGGGCGTTCTATAACTTCCCCTGCCGCTATTTTATTAATAAGGTTATTTTCTAAAAGTTTTATTTCTTTCATAATAATACCTCATTTCTATAAATTTTGTAGTTTAGTTTTTATATCAAAAAGTTTTTGCCAAGCGTCCCTTGGTGAAATATTATCTATATCAAGATTTTTAAATTCTTTTTCTAATTCATCTACAAATAATATAGTTCTTTTAGCAGATGCATTATAATAAAAATTATCATCATCTTTATTATTTTCTGTAAAATCTTGTCCACCTACATTAGCTACTTTTGTAGCATCACAAGAATTTAATACTTCTAATATCTCATTAGCTCTAGCTATAACCCTATTAGGTATACCTGCAAGTTTTGCAACATGTATACCATAGCTACCTTTTGCACCACCTCTTATTATTTTTCTAAGAAATACTATGTCATCACCATTGTCTTTTATTTCTACACAATAGTTATTAACACCTTCTATTTTACCTTCTATTTCTGTCAATTCATGATAATGTGTAGCAAAAAGTGTTCTTGCACCTATTTTTTCAGCTATATGTTCAAGTACAGCCCAAGCTATGCTAAGTCCGTCAAATGTACTTGTACCTCTTCCTATTTCATCTAATATTAAAAGACTTTTATCTGTTGCATTGTTTAATATATTAGCTACTTCTGTCATTTCTACCATAAAAGTACTTTGACCAGTTGCTAAATCATCACTTGCCCCAACTCTTGTAAATATTCTGTCTACAATAGAAATTGTAGCATTATCACAAGGTACAAAGCTACCTATTTGAGCCATTAAAACAATAAGGGCAACTTGTCGCATATATGTGGATTTACCTGCCATATTAGGCCCTGTAATAATAGCTAACCTATTTTTGTCTTTATCTAATATAGTGTCATTAGGTATAAATGTATCTTCTGTTAAAAGTTCAACTACTGGGTGTCTACCAAGTGATATATCAATTTTACCACTATTATCACTTGTTATAATAGGTTTTTTGTAGTTATTTTTCATAGCTACTTGAGAAAATGATACTAAAACATCTATTGTAGCAATAATATTAGCCATTTTTTGAATACGACTTATATTTTCACTTAAATAGTTTCTAACTTTACAAAATTCTTCATATTCTATTTCAACAAGTTTTTCATCAGCACCAAGTATAGCTTCTTCAATTTTTTTAAGTTCATCTGTAATAAATCTTTCACAATTAGCTAAAGTTTGCTTTCTAACATAAGTATTTGGCACTAATGATAAATAAGAATTAGTAACTTCTATATAATAACCAAAAACTTTATTAAATCTTACTTTTAAACTTTTAATATTTGTTTTTTCTCTTTCTTTTTCTTCTAATTCTAAAAGCCAACTTGTCCCTTTAGTTTTAGCTTGTCTAAAATTGTCTATTTGTTCATTAAATCCATCTTTTATTATATCACCTTCTCTAACACTAAAAGGTGGTTCTTCTTGGATAGTATTATCAATTTTAGTATATAAGTCTTCTAATGTATCAAAATTATTATATATTTCTTTTAATAAAGGTGTATTAGATTTTAATATAATTTGTTTTATTTCTGGTAAATTTTTAAAGCTATTTTTAAGTGCTATTAAATCCCTAGCATTAGCTGTTTGATAAGATATTTTACCAATAAGCCTTTCTATATCCCTAATTTTAGAAAGATAGTCTTTAATATCCATTTCATCTAAAGGATTATTTTTAATGTATTCTACTGCTAAAAGTCTTTTTTCTATTTCTTCTTTGTCAATTAAAGGTTGTTCTATCCATTTTCTAATAAGTCTAGCTCCCATAGGGGTTTTAGTTTTATCTAAAACCCCTAGGAGAGAACCTTTTTTAGATTTTTCTCTAATAGTTTCTGTAAGTTCTAAATTACGTCTTGAAGATATATCTAAAAACATATACTTATTAGTACTATATTTTTTTACATTAGAAATATGAGAAAGATTATTTTTTTGAGTATCTAAAAGATACCTCATTAAAGCACCACTAACATTTATTAATATAGGATTTTCATCTATACCAAAACTACTAAGATTAACAATATTAAAATGTTTTAAAAGGGTAGTTTTAGCATTTTCAGTTTCAAAATAAAAATCTAAACAAGTATATACTCTAACACCAAAAACTTTTTCTATAACATTAGATAAACTAAAATTACTATTACATATAATTTCAGATGGATTATATTTAGCAATTTCATCTATAACTTTATTTTTATCATTAAGAGAAAAATCAATAGTTAAAAATTCACCAGTAGAAACATCACAAACAGAAAGCCCAATAGCAGCTTTATTTTCAAAAAGACACATAATATAGTTATTTTTAGATTCTTCTAAAATGTTAGTATCAATAACAGTACCAGCAGTAATAACCCTTACAACGTCTCTTTTAACTATTTTACCAGTCATATTTTTAGGGTCTTCTATTTGTTCACAAATAGCAACTTTATGACCTTTTTCAACTAATTTAGCAATATAACCATCTACAGAATGAAAAGGTACACCACACATATCAACTTTAACAGGTTCACCATTTTCTTTACCACAACTTTTTTTAGTAAGAGCAATGTCTAATTCTGCAACAGTCTTAATAGCATCATCAAAAAATAATTCATAAAAATCACCTAACCTAAAAAATAAAAGACAATCTTTGTAGTTTTCTTTTATTTCAAGGTATTGTTTCATCATAGGTGTATACTCTATCATAAAAGCCTCCTAATTAGTGACAACCAGAACAACCACCACAGCCGCCACTACAACAGCCACCTTGTTCTTCACTTTCACCCATAAGAGTAGCATTAAATATATCCATAACACTGCCAACCATTTGATTAAATTCACCTTCAGCTTTAAAAAGTTCTGTAATAATACTATTTTCTTTCATTTCCATAACAAGAGAATTAAGTTCTTCTCTAGCTTGTTCAAAACTTTCACCACTTTCACCTTTTTGCATTCTCATTTGAAAATCTTGTGTTTTCTTAGCATATTCTTGTAACATAGCAATAGCTTCATCATCACCTTCAAAAATGTACTTAGCCTCTTGATATTTTTTACCTTCTTTAGTATCTAATAATGCTTTTGCAAGTTCTCTAGCTTGTTCAAAAAGATTGTTCATAAAAATTTCCTCCTAAAATATATAATTAAATAACTTCGCCTAATAAATAGAATGTTTTACAATCTACTATTTTAACATCAATAATATTTCCAATAAGTCTTTGCCCACCAGCAAAATGTACAAGACTATTATCTTCTAGTCTACCTTTAATAGTTTTAGTTTCTTCATCATATTCTTCAGCTAATACTTTATAAGTATTGCCAATTTTTTCTTTGTTAAGCTCTAAAATAATAGGATTTAAAGTCTCTAAAACTTTATTAAAGCCTTCTTTAATTAATTTTTCATCTACTTGATTTTCCATTTTAGCAGCTGGAGTGCCTGTTCTTTTAGAGTAAATAAAAGTAAAAGCACCATTAAACCTTACTTTTTTAATAACATCTATTGTGTCATCTACTTGCTCAAGAGTTTCACCTGGGAAACCTACAATAATATCAGTAGTAAGAGCAATATCAGGTATTTCCTTTTTAATTTTAGCAATAAGACCCAAATAGTGTTCTTTAGTGTAGTTTCTGTTCATTTTTTTAAGTATTTCATTGTTACCAGCTTGGAAAGGTAAATGTATATGATTACATACTTTTTCACAGTCTCTCATAGCATAAATAAGCTCATCAGATAAATCTTTAGGGTGACTTGTCATAAATCTAATACGCTCTAACCCCTCTATTTCATTAACTTTTCTTAAAAGACCAGCAAAGTCAATTTGTTCATCTAAACCTTTACCATAAGAGTTTACATTTTGTCCAAGTAAAGTAATTTCTACAACACCATCTGCTACTAATTCTTTAATTTCTTTTATAATATCCTCACTTTTACGGCTACGTTCACGCCCACGCACATAAGGTACAATACAATAAGAACAGAAGTTATTACAACCAAACATAATATTTACACTAGCTTTAAACTTATATTTTCTAATACTTGGTAAATCTTCTACAATGTCTTTATGTTCTTTCCAAATATCAAAAACAGGTTCATTAGTTTCAAAGTTAGTATATAAAAGTTGAGGGAATTTATAAAGGTTAAAAGTCCCAAAAACTAAATCAACATGTTTGTAAGTTTTTTTAATAGTATCTATAACTATATCTTGTTGCATCATACAACCACAAAGAGCAATTTTAAGTTGGTTATTTTGTTCTTTAGCTTTTTTAAGGTAACCTAAATTACCATAAACTTTATTTTCTGCATTTTCTCTAACACAACAAGTATTATAAATAATAAAATCTGCATCTTTTTCATCTTGGGCATCTATATAGCCCATATCTTTAAGCATACCGTCTAGTTTTTCACTATCTCTAGCATTCATTTGACAACCAAAAGTAGAAATAAACATTTTCTTTTTTCTACCATTAGTTTTTTCAAAATCTTCATTAATTTTTTTAATTTTATCTATATATTGTTTTTGTAATAAAAGTTCTTCATCAGAAACTTTTATTTCTTCTCTTTTACTCAATTTTATACCTCCATTATATATTACTATTCTAATATAGCAGTAATGTTTAAAAAATTAAACATACCTTTAATTTTACTCTAAAAAAGTCTTTTTGTAAATGATTGTTATAATTTTAATTTTTATGTAAAATTTATTTATTATTCACAAAAAATTTTGTAATATATTTGTAATATATATTAAGTTGACAAATTTACAATTTAGCGTTATTATATATGTGTAAGTTTTAAAAAACTTACATATTTAAACGTAAGATTTTACATTATTTTACTCAAATTATTAATAATTTTAGGAGGGAAATTTGAATGAAAAGAAACTTATCTAGTCAAGCTATTAAAGCAATGGCTATTGGTATGGCTGTTGCTATGGGTAGCTCTACTGCTATTAGTGGTATTGTTAGAGGTACTATAGTTAATGCTTATGCTGATAATAGTGCTCAAAATATAAGTGCAGCTATTACGGAAGATGATACATCTAATTTAAAAATTAAACTTACTTCTAGTCAAGCATTTTCAGGTACTGCAGTTAATCTTTCAGGATTAGTTATAAAAACTGTTAATGGAGATCCAGTAGGTTCAACTCAAAAAACAGTATTTCAAGGTACTAGTTCTTTAGATGGAACAACAGTAACACCTAGTACTAATGATTTAACAATAACAATTCCTAAAGGAAAATTATCACCAAATACTTTAACAGGTAAAGAAACAAAATTATTATTAAGTTATACTACAAGTGGTGGTGATATTCAACTTAATTCAAGAGATTTAACTTTAAATGATATAGAAATAACTAATTCTGCTTCTACAAAAATAGATAATACTGCTCCTACATTTGATAGTGCAACAGCTGCCTATACTGAAGAAGTAAACAAAGGAGTTGTTACAGTTACTCTTAAATCTGGAGAAAAATTAGCAGCAAAAACTTTAGATAATGCTGGTGGCTTTGAAATTAAAAAAAATGATACAAATAGTACTAATGATGAAGGTGCTGTTGTAGAAAAAGTTGAAATTACAGACCAAAGTAATATTATAAAATTAACTTTAAATAAAAAACTTACTAATACTCAACAATATAATGTTACACATACAAAAGGCACTGACATTAAAGATACAGCTGGTAATATTTTAGAAGGTACTTCTGGAAATGATTTAACATTTACAGCAACTTCTACTCCAGTTGGTCAAGCTCCAGCTATTACAACAGGAAGTGCAAAATATAGTACAGCTGATGGTAAATATTATGTAAAATTTGCAACTAATGTAGATTTACAAGAAGTTACAGGTAAAGAAACAGCTGGTAATGGTGGATTTACTATTACAGGTACTCAAGAAACTGCAATAGTAACAGGTTATAAAGTTGATAGTGGTAAATTAGGTGAAGTAGTTTTAATTTTAGATAAAGCTATAACTGCAGAAGATGCAAAACTTGCATTTGATAATAGCTCTAATGAAGACCTTAAAAATTCTACTGGTAAATTAGCTAATTTTGATAATGAAGCAATATCTAAAACTCCAGTTGTTGCTGATGAAGTAACTATGACAAGTGCTGCTTATAATGAAACAGCTCGAACAATTACACTTAAATCAACTGGTAAAGATGTAGCTTTAGCTGCACAAACTATAGATCAAAATACTGACAAAGTAGGCTTTACTATTAAAGCTAAAACTCCAGCTACTAAAGTTCCAGCTATTTCAAAAATAGAAGTTAAAGACCCAGCTCAATTACAACAAAATGAAATAGTAATTACTTTAGAAGATAAATTACCAAAAGATAACTATACTATTAGTTATAAAGCAGGTACACCTACTATTGATAACCTTGCAAATATAACTGATTTAGCAGTAACAGGTATATCTGGCGAAGTAACTACAGGTGATTTTATAGCTAAAACAAATTTAGGTACTTACACATTTACAAAAATACCTAATACTACTAATCAGGTACAATTAGTAAAATTTGAAAAAGCAGGTGTTACTGGAAAAGCTGCTATAAATGTAACCCTTAATAATGGTAAATTTACAGCTAATGGTGTAGAATATACATTAACTAAAATTGGTAATGGTACAGAGGCGTTAACTACTATTTCAACAGATGCTTTAGCAGGTCATACTGCAAATGTAACAGAAATAGCTCCTAAGGCTTTTGAAAATAACAAAGATGTTACAACTTTATCTTTCCCTAAAGTTGAAAAAGTTGGTGAAAATGCGTTTAATGGTGCAGAAAAATTAACTAACATTGATTTAGGTAGTGCTACTAATAAAAAAGTTGAAGTAGCAAGTAATGCTTTTGATGGAACTAAAAACCCAAAAGTTGTTACAAATAAAGAAAGTGTAGGTACTATAACAGTTCCTGGTAATAATGTTACAACTACTGAAAATGCTAATCCTTCAGGTGCACAAATTCTTTCTGGTAGTTATTATCAAACAAAAGAAGGTTTAACATTTAGAGGTATTGGTGGTAAAGAAGGTACTAAAACTGATTTATTAGAATTTATAGGTAAAGAAGGTTTTGATGGTGCTGCTAAACCAGATGGTACAGTAAATAACCCTTACATTGTAACTTATAATGCTGGTGTAGTTACTCTTGTTAAAGGTGAAATAACTCCACCAGAAGTAATTGATACTGTAGAAGTAACAAAAGGTACAACAAAATTAACATTTAAAATAAATAATAATAATAAAGAAGCAACTTTAACTGAAGCTAAAACTAATGATACTTTAGCTAGAACAGCAGGTATTACTACTACTGGTGAGTTAAAAAATGGTGTAGTAACTGCTTTAGGTCAAACATTCAAATTTACTACAATTGGTGATGGTCAAAAAGCGTTAGATACAAAATTTGATGCAACTACTGATTTAGCAGGTAACCTTGGTAATATAACTAATATTGCTGCTAAAGCATTTGAAAACAATACTGTTACAAAAATATTAGATTTAGGTAATAATACTGTTACTGTTGGTGCTGGTGCATTTACAGGTGCTACAAATGTAACTATTAAAACTGAAAATCCAACAACTGCTGGTAATGTTATAGCAGGTGGTGTAAGCCCTGATAAAGTTGAAAGTACAGAAAAAACTTTTGTTACTAGTGCTAATGTAGAAGAAACTGGTACTACTATTACTTTAACTTTAAGTAAAGCAGTAGATTTAAAAACTCCTGCTGACTTTACAGTAAATGTTGCAGGTTCTGATAAAACACCTCAACAAGTATCAACAGCTGATAAAACTGTTACTATCACTTTACAAGAGGCTATTACAAAAGGTCAAAAAGTTTTATTAACTTACAAAGGTACTGAAATTGAAGCATTTGAAAATAAAGAAGTAACTAATAATATAGGTATTGTAACTTTAAAATCTGCTGTAGTAGAAAATGCACAACCAAAACAAATTGTTTTAACATTTGATAAAACTCTTACAGAACAATTAACTGATGAAACTGGTTTAACAGTAAAAGTTAATAGTGAAGATAAAACTACAGATATTTCAGCAGTATCAACAAGTAATAAAACTGTTACTATTACTTTAAATACTACTACTATTAAAAATGGTGATGTTGTTACAGTAAGTTATAAAGGTGATAAAGTAACTGAATTTACTGATGTTGAAGTAGAAAATAATGTTACAAAAGGTGTTGATGTAAAAGTTGATAAAGCATCTGTTAATGGTAAAGCTTTAAAGATTACTATTAATGGTAGTGTAACATTAAAAGATGAAACAACACTTGGTACAGATGGATTTACTGTTAAGAAAAAAGGTACTCCTGTAACAGTTGATAGTGCATCTGTTAGTAGTAATGTTATTACTTTAAATTTAGATAGTTCTGGAAGTGGAATTGAAGCAGGTGATACAGAAATAACATTTGCTTATGATGGTAATGATCCAACATTACTTGAAAATACAACAAGAAAAACTGTTAATGCTATAGAAGAAATGTTTGTTGTAAATGAAAATGATACAACTGCTCCTGAAGTAACAAATAGTGGTGCATCATATACTACTTCATCTAGTGGTGGTAATAAATATACTATTAAATTACCAGTAAATGAACCTGTTAGACAAAAAGATAGTTCATCAATAGACCCATCAAAATTTACAGTAACAAGAACATCTGGTTCTGGTAGTGCAACAATTAATAGTACAGATAGTGTAACTATTGATAAAGGTGGAAAAGCTTTAACTATTGAAATTACTACAAGTGGTACATTAGAAGCTAATGATAAACTTCAAGTAGTAGTTGCTTCAAGTTCAAATATTGTAGATTATAGTAGCAATAATACATCAGGAAATGAATTAACAGGAACTGCTGCAGACATAGCTGTTGCTCCTAAAGTAAAAGGATATGTTGAATACAATACAAGCCAAAACCAAGAAACAGGTATTGTAACAACAATTAATGTAGAAAATGCTCCAAAAACTGAAGACCAAAAACAAGCTATACAAGATATGTTAACTAAGAATTTAACACATATCAAAAAACTTGTGTTAGATGGAAATATTACTTTAAACTTTGGTAGTGTTGATGTACAAAAATTAACAATTAATAGCATTGTTATTACTGGTGGTAAATTAGATATTGTTGGTGTAACAAGTTATGCAGATAAAGTAGCTTTAGCTAAAACACTTGTAAGAGCTGGTCTTTCTTCTACTGTTACAATTTATGGTGACAACCCACAAACAATAATTAATAATGATAACAATTATCGTCCACCATATGATAACAATAATGGTTCTTCATCAAGTGGAAGTAGCTCAGGTTCTTCTAGTGGTGGTGCTGTTATAGGTAATGTAACAGATGGTAGTACAGAAAATAATAATAACAACAATAATAATAGTAATAACCAAGTTTCACAAGATAAACAACTTACTTTTGATGTTATTAAATTACCAAGTATAAATGGTGAACCAAAAATGTTTGGTGATGTTCTAGCTAATCATTGGGCAAAATCTTACATTGATAAATTATCAACTGCAGGTATTATAAATGGTGCTAATGGTAACTTTATGCCTAATGGTCAAACAAAAAGAGCAGATGTAACTATTATGCTTGTTAAC
>CALWDX010000052.1 GCA_944376805.1 uncultured Clostridia bacterium | reverse complement strand
AATAATACCTAAAAATAATTTTAAATTTTTCATAATAATCTTTCCTTTATAATTAAATTTTATTATATTACTTCAGATATAGCTATAATATAAAAGTTATCTATATCTTTTATAATATATGTACAATCACTATTTGTATAAATTTTTATTATTTGACATTCTTTTAAATTTTGTTGTAAATGTTGTAAAGCATTTTTAACTTTTGGATAATTTATTTTCATAGCTTCACTATATTCTGAACAAACTTCTTCAACTCTTTTATAATAATTATAAGAAATATCATAAAATTTATTAATATCTTCTAAAAATTCATTTTTTGACATTTCTATAACTTTTGTAATTTCTTTATAACAACTAATAATACCCAATGAAACTGATGCATATCCCATTAATGCTGGTAAATTTTCTTCTTTTGAACTATAACCTGTAACTTCACTTATAACTTCTGGTAAATCTTCTGAAGATTTTTTTATAATTTCATTTAAGTCTTCTTCATCTAAAGATACAATATATGTAGTACAAAATATACAATATAAGTATTTTTTTAAATCTTTTATCTCTTTTTAACAAAACTTAAATTTACAAATTACAAAATCATAATTAAAACATTTACCTGCTCCATAAATATAAGTATTTTCTTTAAATAGTAATAATTTTTCACTCCATTCTTTATATTTTTTATTTATTAACATATCCCAACGTTCTTCATTATTTTTACAATTAAATAATACTTTTTCCCTTAAAAATTTCAATGCTTCTTCTTCTGTTCCATTTTTAAATGTTTCATATATTAAAATTTTTAAATCCATTTTTATTATACCTTTCTTTTAAGTAAAAGCCTATAGTATATTATACTATAGGCTAATTTTAAACTATTTTAACATTTCTGGAGCATAATCCCTAAAATATTTAGGGCGTCTTATTGCAAAAATATCATTTAATAAAAGACTTTCTACTGTTGACCTTAAAAGTCCCCACCTGTCCCACTCTCTAAGATAATTACCAGTTCTTTCATTTTTGGCCTCTCCTACTTGGTCTAATGTTTCTTCGGCTAAATTTATAACTCTATCTACCATTTGTGATATAGTTTCTCTATCTATTCCTGTAATACTATAAATAGGACTACCTATAAACTCAAATTCATCTAAAACTTCTACTACAAAAGGATATAAAAAAGTATTTATTTCTGAATATAGCTTTCTCATAAGCTCCATTTCTCTTTCTCCAATATATCCTACATTTTGATTATTATTTGTTTCAGGTTGTGGTTTATCTTCTTTTTTTTCTACATTTTCTTCTTTTTCAATATTTTCTATATTTTTAATATTATATTGTTGCTTATTTTCTAAAAAGTCTTTTACACTATATTGCATAAATTTTTCCTCCAAATTTCTATATAAAAAATTATATGCAAAAAATTTCTATTTAGTGCTAGTCTACAATATTTATACACAAAGATTATAAATTTTAACTAAATCTTCTTTATATAGCTTTTTAAAGTTTCCTATTACTTCTTTATGTAAAAATGCTCTTTCTGCCATTTCTTCAAATCTTACTGGCTCAATATTAGCATCTGCTAATCTAGTAGGTAATTCTAATTGTTTATACCAAATTTCTAATTTATCAATCATTTTTAAAACTGCTTTTTCTTTATCTTCATCTATTATATGGAATACTCTTGTTGCAAATTGGTAAAACTTATCTATATTATGTTTATATACATATTTCATCCAAGCAGGTATAACGATAGATAATGCTGCACCGTGTGTTAAATCATATATACCACTTAATTCGTGTGCTATTTGGTGACTTGCCCAGTCTCCTATTCTTCCCATATTAAGTAAATTATTATGTGCTATTGTTCCTGTCCACATTATTTCTGCCCAAGCATCATAATTTGTATTATCATTATAGGCTATTGTTCCATTATTTATAATAGTTTTTACTGCACCCTCTATAAGTCTATCACTAAGTTCAACATTTTCTACTTCTGTGAAATATCTTTCCACTAAGTGCGCTAATATATCACAACAACCACAAGCTATTTGATATTTTGGTAATGTATAACAAAATTCAGGATTTAACATAGCAAATTTAGGTATATATTCTAAAGACTGCATACCTCTTTTATAATTGTTATCTTCATCATTTGTTATAACTGTACTTGTTGAACTTTCAGAACCTGCCGCTGGTATAGTAAGTACAACTCCTAAAGGTATAGCCTCTTTTGCTATTGTCCCTTTTACAAAAAAGTCCCAAACATCACCATCATATTTAGCACCTATTGCAATAGCTTTAGCAGAGTCTATAACACTTCCTCCACCTACTGCTAATATAAAATCTATATTATTATTTTTACACATTTGTATACCTTTTCTTACTAAAGATAATCTTGGATTAGGTTTTACATCTCCTAACTCAAAAATATTTAAATTTTGTTCTTTTAAAGATTTTATAACTTTATCATATATACCATTTTTCTTTATAGAACCACCGCCATAATGTAAGAGAATATTTTTACCAAAGTTTGCACTTCTTTCTCCCACACTTTCTTCTGTACGTTTTCCAAAAATTATTTTAGCTGGATTGTAAAATTCAAAATTTAACATAAAATCACTCCTTATTATTTTTTTAATATTCTACATCTATAAGGCATAGCCCACAAGATGGCATTGTTATACCTGCATTTACTCTTTCTTTTCCTTCAAAAATTTCTTGTATATTATTTTCTCTTTTTCCTTGTCCTATTTCAAATAAAGTGCCAACTATTATTCTAACCATATTGTATAAAAAACCATTACCTTTTACATATATTTTAATTTCTCCATTTTCTTCAATTATACTTATACTATATATTTTTCTAACAGTAGATTTTTTTGTTTTTTTGTTACTACAAAATGGTAAAAAATCGTGTTCCCCTATAAATTCTTTACTTGCCTGTCGCATTTTTTCTAAATCAATATTAGCTTTTGTATTAAATACAAAATTTTTTTCAAAAACATTTGGTATACCTGTTGTATTTATTCTATATAAATAAGTTTTTGTTTTTGCATTAAGTCTACTATGAAATCTAATATCTACTTGCTCAATGCTATTTACTGCTATATCATTTGGTAAATATTCATTTAAATATTCAAGTATTTGCTTTTTGTTTTTATCTGTATCTATTTTAAAGTTTGCTACTTGATATTTTGCGTGTGCTCCTGCATCTGTTCTACCAGAACCAAAAACTTCAACTTTTTCTCCTGTCATTTTTGACAATATATTTTCAAGTTTTCCTTGTATTGTATTATCTGTATTACCTTGTTTTTGCCAACCACTATATTTTGTACCATCATAAGACACTATTATTTTATAATTTTTCATATATTCACCTATATTTTTTCAAATAAAATTTTTAAGTTTAATTCTTTTGCTAAATTTTTATATTTTAATATATCTACATTATCTTCAAAAAATAAAATAAATTGCTTATTATAATTTGTCCATAAAGTCATACTAGGATTTTTAAAGTAAAATGTTGAAAATAATATTTCTTTATAAGAAATTTCTGTTATAAAATCTATTATTTCATTATCTAAATTATTTATATTAAAATATATTTTATCTTTTTCAAATTTAAACCTTTTTATTATATTACCATAATTATTAAAATTATAAAAGACTTGTTTTTCAGTTTCTTCAATATTGGCAAAATAAAAATCTAAAAAAGAATTTTCACTATTCTTTATAATAGTTTTTATAAATAAATTGTATTCTTCATATTCTCCTGTAAAACATATATGTTTAAAATTTTCAATACCTTCTAAAATATTTTTTATATATAAAAAATTGTAGTTATTAAAATCTTCAAATTTTATACCTTCAATCAAAATTTATTCTCCTTTACATTTTATAATTAACAATAATTATTATTTACTTGACTATTAATATTTTTAGTGTATAATAATATATATATTAGTTTTAATTATGGAGGTTTTAAAAATGGATAGAAATAAAGTTATTTGTAGATGTTTTAATGTTACTGCTGGTGCTATTGAAGATGTAATTAAATCTGGTGCTAAAACTTTTGAAGAAGTTCAAGCTAAAACTAGCTGTAGTACTGGTTGTGGTTGCTGTGAACCAGATGTTAGAGAACTCATTAAACAATTAGTAAAATAATTTTATATTTTAAACCACCAGTA